>JARYLT010000088.1 GCA_029907515.1 Spirochaetota bacterium
CACAACCCCTGATTGATTATTATAAAAACAGTAAAAACTATTTTGCAGTACCTTCACTGATTGCTCAGGAAACATTTGATGAAATTGTAAAACGATTGGGCAAATAAAAATTTCTTTACAATATATAACAAATATAATTGTTATAAAAATTGTTTGGGATATTTGTAATAATGTTGTGAATAAATTATATTATTGTAGAAGCACATTCAAAATGTGCCTCTACAATATAATCAATGTAAGGAGAGATGCCTGAGAGGTTGAAAGGGGCGGTCTCGAAAACCGTTGTCCCGGGTGACTGGGACCGAGGGTTCGAATCCCTCTCTCTCCGAATGGAATTTGTTCTATAACGAAAATTAATTGACAGTATATAACAAATAGTATATTATAGGTATTAGCATTCCTGGTATGAGAAGAAATATTTCCCAATGGTTAAATAAGGAAAGGATTAATTATGAGAAAATTCAAAAGTGTATTATTTGTATTGTTTTGTATTGCTATTAGTATCACTTATTCTTATGCTAAGGATATTTCTTATACTCTGGATGATAGAGATAGGCTGATAAGAGTTGAAGAAGGTTTGAAAGGTGTTAATCAACGTATTGACAGTATAGAAAAGAGAATAGATGGTTTGGATAAAAGAATTGATGGTTTGCAGGGATTAATGTATGTTGTTATAGGTGCTATCATAGCACAAACTTTAGCGGTAGTTGGTTTTTCCTTATGGGATAGAAGGTCAGCACTTATGCCTGTAACAAGAAAAACAAAAGAACTTGAAGAATATATAGAATCTACTCTAAAAGAAACAAAAGAAATAAAAGAACGTGAAATTGTGCTTGAAAATGCTATACGTGAATATGCAAAACATGAACCAAAGCTGTATGAGGTGCTGAAATCGTTACGATTATTGTAAAATAGTCTTTTCCCAGCCAAATATAATATAGATGGTAATAGTCAATTTTTTAAAGATGCACATGCCATCATATATTTTAAAGATTATTGACAATAAAAACACAGGAAGTAAAAGTGTAAAACGAACAATCAAAAACTTCAGGAGAGATGTCTGAGAGGCCGAAAGAGCACGGTTGGAAACCGTGTGTAGCGCAAGCTACCGGGGGTTCGAATCCCCCTCTCTCCGAAGAAAAAAGCTTGGTAAAAGGAATATATGTCATATCAGGTAATTGCACGAAAGTGGCGCCCGCAAACCTACAGTGAAGTTGTAGCCCAGGAACATGTAGCAAAAACTATAGCAAATAGCATCAGCAAGGGAAGAATTTCACATGCTTATCTTTTTGCTGGGCCCCGGGGTGTGGGCAAAACCACCATGGCACGCATTGTGGCAAAGTCACTCAATTGTGTTAATGGGCCAACACCTGAGCCATGTGGAGTATGCGAATTCTGTACCGAGATAAAAAATGGCAATTCATTTGATGTTATTGAAATAGACGGGGCATCCAATACCGGTGTTGATAATATCCGCGAATTGCGCGAAAATGTACATTCTGCACCTTTGAAATCCCGCTATAAAGTATATATCATTGATGAAGTGCACATGCTGTCAAAATCAGCTTTCAATGCGCTTCTTAAAACACTTGAAGAACCTCCAGCACATGTAGTCTTTATATTTGCAACAACCGAAATACACCAGATACCTGAAACAATACTGTCGCGGTGCCAAAAGTTTATCTTCAAGCGCATCCCTGTTGCCCAGATTGTACAGCAGCTTTCCAGCATTGCTGATAAAGAAGGGTATAGCATTGATCAGAAGGCATTATATCATATTGCCCGTGCCAGTGGCGGTTCAATGCGCGATGCCCAGTCGCTTTTAGACCAGGTCATCTCGTTTGGGGGCAAAGAGGTTACCGAGCAGGATGTTCTATCTCTTCTGGGTATTGTTTCTTTAAAACAGTACTGTGATTGCATTGAAATTATTGTGCAGGGTGATGTTCCGTCACTTATTCACTTTATTGAGGATATCATCACGGCAGGTGTTGATATTGCCCGTTTTGTAACCGGTTTTGCAGATGTGGTGTACGCAATGCGTTTATGCGGTGTTGCCGATGTATCAACACTGCTGGGCTACTCTGATGAAGAGCTAAGACTATTAAAACAGACTGCACAGCATTTCCATGACGAACAGTTGAGTCTTTTTTATACTATGCTTCTGGATTGCCAGAAAGAATTGAAATATACAGGCAATGAACGTGCTGTTGTTGAGATGTTCTGTATTGATATTATGCACATGCTGAAAAGGCCAACGTTAGCTTCAATTTTAAAACAACTGGATGAAAGCCCGCAGGCAGTTCAAAAAAAAAATCTGAATGACATTACGACAAAAGAAAGCAAAACTCATGATGATACAAAAATCATCATGCATGCATGGACTCAGTTGTTGCAAAGTTTTCGTGAAAGTAAGCAGTATATGTTCTTTAAACTTACCCATGTGAAAGCGTCGTACAGTGAGGGGCAACTGGTTCTTTCGGTTGTGGGCGATAGTTCAAATGGATATTATAAACAGTTACTATCGAAACAGGAAATAAAACAAATTGAAGATGAATTGTTTAAACTCAGCAAGCGCAGGGTGGTCATACGCATTGAATCAGCTAAAAATGATGTACCGCCACCTGATGTGGTGATGTTACCTCATGCTGAGGATCCGGAAAAACCGCATCCACTGGTTGAGCAAATTAAGACCATTTTTGATGGTGAAATTATAAAATAACAAGGAGCATTGCAATGAATTTTAAAGATATTGGTCAGTTAATGAAAGCACAGAGTGAGTTAAAGAAGATTCAGAAACGGCTGAAAAAAACTGAAGTTACTGCTACAAGCCGTGATGAAATGGTAACCGCAACCGCTAATGGTGATAATGAATTAGTTTCAATACTAATTAATGAGGAAAAGTTCAGAAACAGTAATGTCAAAATGCTTGAACGCAATATCATTGAAGCTGTCAATAAAGCATTTGAAGATGCAAAAGAAATGGCATCAAAAGAAATGATGAAACTTACAGGCGAAATGGATATATTTGGCATGGCAAATGAACTTAAAAAATTTATGAAATAACCATGAATCTGCCATCTAAATATTTAGAAAACTGCATTCATGAGTTGTCAAAACTGCCGGGTATTGGCTCTAAAAGTGCATCGCGCATTGCGTTTTTTTTATTAAAAACAACAAAAGCCAATGTTGATGCACTGATTGGCGCTATACATCAGTTAAAGGATAATATCAGATATTGTGAAGAATGTGGTGGAATATCTGATGAAGCTGTGTGCAGTGTGTGCAGCGATAATGAAAGGGACAAAACCACCCTGTGTGTGGTTGAAGAGCCTGAAGACATGCTCAGCATTGAAAAATCCGGTGCATTTAATGGCCTGTATCATGTACTTGGTGGTGTTATTTCTCCCCTGGATGGTGTAGGCCCCGAAGAGCTTTCAATCAATAAGCTTGTTGAGCGATGTAAACGTGGCATACATGAAGTTATTATTGCCAGCAACCCCACAATAGAAGGTGATGCAACAGCGTTGTATATTGCATCCCTTCTGAAACCATTGAATATTAAAGTAATGCGCATTGCTCATGGTTTGCCAGTTGGTTCAGACCTGGAATTTGTTGATGCACCAACGCTTGCAAAATCCATTACCGGCAGGAGGGAAATGTAGGCTATTTTCTGCCACTTACCTCAAATACTATAGGAATTCCATGCCAGTTTAGAGCTTGCTGCAATGTTTTTTCCAGAAAACGCGATACATCTTTGCGGAATAATTCAGGTTTGTTGACAAAAAGGCGTATTACAGGTGGTGATGTGTTGGTTTGTGTTGCGTAGTATATTTTTAAATCCCCACCTAGCAAAGGCATAACGTGCTTTTTCTGCACATTTTCCAGTATCACATTTATCTTTGATGTTTCAACTTTCTGTTTTGCACGGGTGTTTATTTCCAGTGCTGTCTGTAATAATTTATGGATGCGTAATTTTTGTAACGCTGATATGGAAATGATAGGGAAGTCGGCTGCACGATAGTATTTAAATAGTATTCTATCCTTAAAATTTTCAAATGTTTTGTGATCTTTTTCAATCAGGTCCCATTTATTGATGGCAAGGACTGTGGGTTTGTGCGATTCCATGATGATATCGGCAATCTTTTTGTCTGTTTCGGTAATGCCGCTGGTTGCATCAATTAAATGAATAACGACATCAGCTTTGTCGATAGCTTCTTTGGAACGGACCAAAGCATAATATTCAATTGTATTGTCAATTCTGCTTTCTCTACGTATGCCTGCAGTATCTATAATCATGATGGTTTTGCCATGAAATTTGAATGTTTCATCAATGCTATCGCGCGTTGTGCCTGGTATTTCAGATACTACTGCACGCTGATAGCCCAGAAATGCGTTTAATAGTGTAGATTTACCTGAATTTGGACGCCCAACAAGTGCAATTTTACAATCAATTTCAATAGTTTTCTTCT
Organism: Spirochaetota bacterium; assembly: GCA_029907515.1. Taxonomy (GTDB): domain Bacteria; phylum Spirochaetota; class UBA4802; order UBA4802; family UB4802; genus UBA4802. Next base: position 4,470 of record JARYLT010000088.1, read on the forward strand.
TTTTATGGGGAAGATGCGTTACTATTGTATCCAGGAGAAGATCAATATTGCGCTTATGTAATGCTGAAATTGGAATAAATTCCTGCCCAAGTTCATAAAAATTTGGAAGGCACTCCATGTCTTCTTTATGGTCTATTTTATTTATAGCAATGATATATGGCTTATTGAATTTGCGGATCAATTCCAGCAATTCATAATCGTATGAAGCAATATCAGGTTTTTCAAACAACAAAACAAAAACATCGGTTGATTGCAGGTGATGAAATGCTACCTGTTTAATGTCTTCAGACAGAGTAGCATTGGGTTCCAGATCAAGTCCTGGAGTATCATTGATGATAAAAGAAACTTCATGGTAGTTCAGAATATATGAAACAACATCGCGTGTAAGCCCGGGATGTTCATCAACTATTGCTTTACGTTGCTTAATTAATGTATTAAACAGAGTTGATTTTCCAACATTTTGCCTTCCAACGATTGAAACAACCGGTAATTCTTTCACAGAATCCCTCGCACTATTTTTTTTATGCAAAATTATCTTAAAATATTACTGTAAATATTGAATGTTAATTATATCTCCTGCTTTCAGCTGCATAGAGTATGTTTGCACTATTTTGTTCTTAATATTTGATTCAGGAGCTGTTAGTTTGTAATAATAAATATGTGTAAGAACAAGGTGTCAATAGTTATTTAAGCAATCAGGAAATTAATTTCTAATGTTTTTAATGATTTTATTCGAATTTAGAAAAAGAAAAAGTTATTTGGAATATATATTCCCAGCATAAAATCTTATGTGAATATGGATTGTATTAATCAAAAAAATTTTACTATTTTCATATATCAAAAACATTTTTTTGTTGCAATATTAAAATATATATGTTATATGTTCATCATTAGGATTAATTGCTTATATTTTTTAACATGCACTATGCATGAAAAATTTTAAAATCGAGGTGGTGTAATCGATGGAACAGAAAAAGTCATTAAAACAGCTTCAGGCCGACGAAGCACGAAAGAAAGACAAAGTCAAAAAATTGACTGCCGAGCTCAATGCAGCAAAGAAAGAATTAGGTGCATTGGCAAAAGCTATTGCAGCAGCAAAGAAAGCAGAAGCAAATAAGAAGAAAGCTGCTAAAAAGCCAGCAAAGAAGAAATAAGTTATTTATATTTGCCTATCATAGAATTTAATTTAAAGAGGTGGGTAACCACCTCTTTTTTATATAAAAAAGTAATTGCAGTTTTATAGTGAAGTAATTAAAATAATTTTTCGATAAGAAAAATAAAGATTCTTACAGGTGTTTTTTTGTGTATTGAGGCTGAACTTGAAAGATATAAAGCAAAGAAAACAACGAACCTTTGAGGGGCTGTCAACATTAGATGATATCATGGAATTGTTGAAAGATGAGCAATTCCAGAAACGATTAGGTATTAAATTTACCCTTGAAAAATCTACAGTTGAAATTAATGAATTCATTGATGAACGCACAATAATGCTCGTAACTGACCCTGACTATGTTCCAGTTGACAATAAAATTATTCTTTATGGGCTGGTAGACAGGTATATTGAGATAGATTGTGATGTCATTGAGGTAACAGGACCCGGGTATTTTAAATGTAAGGTGGTAAGTGCACGAAAAGCTGCTCATGGAAGGCGGGATTTGAGGTTTAAGATGAATCCTGAAAAGGTTGTTGCTACCAATTTCAGGGTTTCAAAGCATACCATTGATATTCGAAATTACAGTATTCCCACTGGAATTAAGGTCATTATTGAACAATTTGAAAACCAGATTTCAAAAAATGCTGACATTGTAAAAGTTGATATACTGGATGATCGTGATACGTTATTAGCACACATCAAAAAAACAAGGTCAACATTATATATAGAAGATCTTAATAATCCTGCAACGTTCACTTCTATTAATGATGCTTTTATTGATATAAAAGAAGTGTTACATGAACAAACTTCTCAGTATATAAAAAAGCTAACTGATAGTGGTTATAAGTCAATAATTATATCCCCTGTTATATATATTGAAGATGATGAGCGTCTTATCCCATTTGCATTTATACAGTATATTTCAAAAGACAAGACTTTTTCGATGGATAAAGTGCTGGAAATTCAGGATTTAGCCTTCAAGCTTGTTGATAGAATACGTGATGCCAATACATTGATGATTGCCGTCCACCAGGAGATACTGGATATAAGCAGGGGCGGGGCTAAATTAAAGATAACTGACAATAATTTGAAGAAATATATCTTAAAATCAAAAGGATTCATTTTTGATATTGTTTTTAAATTGCAGGCACCCATAACTATCTATGGTGACATACGGTACACCTTCATTGATTCAGAGGATAATCTTATAATTGGAGTGGATTTTGCTGGTAATTCATCTCGTAAGGATGAAATGAAGCGTTTTTATTCAATAATCCAGCCAATGGAGGTGGAGTACAGAAACAGACTCATAAAAGAAATGCGTCAAAAAAAGAAAGAACAAGGGTAATATTTAATATTTTTTCCTTGCTTACGCAAGGAAAGATGCAGATAGGCGTCAAAAAAAGAAAGAGAAGAGATATTATTTTTTCCTTCCTTGCGCAAGGAAAGATGCAGATAGGTGTCAAAAAAAAGAAAGAGAAGAGATATTATTTTTTCCTTCCTTGCGCAAGGAAATATACATATTTGTGTCTAAAAAAGAAAGAGTTAATATAATAGTTTATTTGCTGAAAGAAAAAATATTATTAAATGCTAGAAAAAAGTAGATTTAATCTTCTTTCTCTCGTAATTCTTTCATGATTTCAGCATCTGATTTCCGTGAATAATAGGGCAATACTTTACGATAGTCGGCATAGTTAGATGGATTTTGAGCATATAATGATTCCACAAGGTGTATCATTCTATCTGCTTGAGGGATAAAATCAGGTATAAATTGTATAGTATTATATAACTGCTTCATTTGCTCCTGGTACTTTATACTGCCATCGCCAACTGCAATAATTTCATAATTGTTTTGAACATTAAAAAGCTGTTCTACGGTGTAGTCACCTGGTGGTACTATCTCCTGTGGGATGGAATTATTTGTTATGTGGTAACGTGCGGCAAAGACTCTTCCTTTTTTGGCATCAAATGCTACGATGCAATGTGCATTGCTATGAACTATCGCCGAAGCAAAAAGTAACTGGGTTGGTATGCCTACCAGTGGTATCTGTAAGATTTGTGCCAGCATGCGCGCGGTGGTAACTGCTATTCTGATTCCAGTGAATGAACCTGGTCCTATGCCAACACCTATACACTGAATGCTGTGTATTGTGGTGCTTAACTCTTTGCATGCACTGTCAATAGTGTCAAATAGGGTAACTGAATGTGAATGGTGCGTTTGTATGGTTTTATCTGATACTACACCATTGTATCTCAGCGCTACGATTTCAATATTTGTTGCTGTGTCAAGAAGAAGGATGTTCAATGGTAATTTTCCTCCTTTCTGCATCTATGTATTCCAGTGTAATGATGTATATGTCCTGTGGAAGCCGTTTCAATGCCCTGTCGGCCCATTCAATGACCGAAACACCATCACCAAACCAGTATTCTTCAAAAAAAAGATTTTCAAGCTCAGCATCGTCAGAGATTCGGTAAAGGTCAAAGTGGTATAAGGGTAGTGTTGATTCATAAACCTCAAGCAAGGTAAATGTTGGGCTGGTGATTTCTTCTTCAATTCCTAAGCCTTTTGCAATGCCTTTGGCAAGGATAGTCTTTCCTGTTCCTAAATTCCCAATAAGTGCAAAGATATCGCCGGGTTTTGCATGTTTACCCAGTTCAATGCCTAATGCTAATGTTTCTTCCTGTGATTGTGTTATGTATGTAGTTTTAGTCATAATATTCTGTTTTTATGTGTTCAAATGCCATTGTATTAATCTTTTTTATAAAATCCTTCATGTGCTGTGGCAAGTCAATAGAAAATTGTAGATGCTTTACTGTAACAGGATGTTCAAATGCTAAATAGGTTGAAGCAAGCATCATGAAAGGAACATTATATTTTTCCCATTTTTTGGAATATAGCTTGTCGCCAACGATGGGAAGCCCTATCGATGATAAATGAACCCGTATTTGATGTGTCCTTCCTGTAAATATCTGTATGCTCAAGTGCGAAAATACACCTTGCGTTGTGTGCCATACTTCGCGTAGGGTATAGTGAGTTATTGCTTCTTTACCATCATCGCGTACAGTCATTTTATGGCCATATTTGGGGTGGCGTTCTATTGCTTTATTGATTGTATCGGTTGGTGTGGATGGTTTGCCGGTAACTATCGCCTCATATTTTTTGATAACATTTCTGCTCTGGAATGATTTTGTAAGTACATTGTGTGCAGTATCATTTTTAGCTATGACCATGATGCCTTCTGTGTCTTTATCAAGCCTGTGTACAATACCTGGCCTTTCAACACCACCAATTGAAGAAAGGCCCTTAAAGTGATATAGCAAAGCATTCACCAGTGTGTGCTGACTGTTGCCTGCACCAGGATGCACTACCATCCCTGCAGGTTTATGTATTATGGCAATATCATTGTCTTCATACAAAATATGTAAAGGGATATCCTCAGGTTCAATAGTTGATTTTTCAGGCTGTGGGATGATAATATGTATTTGTTGGTCTGATTTAACCTTGTAATTTGGTTTTACGGGCATTCCGTCTACTGTAATATGATTGTTTTTTAAAAGCTTTTGTATAAAGCTTCGCGATAGTTCCTCTTCCAGTGCATTGTATATAAATACATCAATGCGGGTACCAGCATATTCTTCGGGGATTGTTAGTGTTATATTGTTTTCATTTACCATAAAAAAGCCTTGAAATACTTTAGGACTGTAAAGATAATGCAAATATGGCATCGTTTATTCCCGCACATAGCAGGGAAGAGTGTACGATTGGTGCAATAAAATGAAACGTTTTGCTTCATTTAGTCAAATCATTTTTACATGAGGCATACAGGTGAATGATCTATTGTATAAATCATTTATGACGGTTGTTTTATCTACTTGGAATCATGTAGTACGTAAACCTTATCACGTAGCAGCTTTTATGGCTGTATGGTACTACATAGAACTCCTGTATATGATGAATATAGCAATATTTTTTTATCCGCCAATGTTAATTTCGCTTATTGGAATTATACTGGGTATTGGCTTAAGCATACATATACTGAAGCTATATATTGGCAATACTATTAATGTTACAATCCATGTATTTGTGATGGATGTCCACATAGCTTATTCAGCAGGTTTGACAATAGCAGCTGTACTATCAGGTGCTACCTGGTATGCTGTACTTATAGTTATAGTACGTGATATTATAGCAGTCATAGAACTGCTTCTGGTATATACAATGACCAAAGAAGAATGATTAATGTTAATATGTAACTGATTTTTTTAAAAATGCTAGTGCAAGGTTTTGCCATGCACGGATGCATGGCAAATTAGGATGCGGGCGAGGACCTGAATGGATGCTATTCCGCAGCCCGCAATGAATAGAATAAGTTAGTAAGAGGGGCAAAATGGCATTTTTCTTTGGCACTTTCTTTTGTTGCTCGTTTGTGACAAAAGAAAGTGCAAAACAACGGATGTAACATACTTTATGATTTGACGAAAAAAATAAATCTCATTTGAATGGTTGTAATGTTGAGATTTGTGTAATGGTGGAGGTTTTTTATGTACGATATTCGCGAAGCTACTCTGAGTGATATTGATGATATTGTCACCATACGTATGAAGATGCTGTTTGAATTAGGAAAGCTTGAAACTGAAGATGGCACCCGGAAGCTGAGGTCATTAACAAGGGATTTCTTTATACGTAAATTTCAGACAGGTGAATTTAAAGTTTTTTGTGCATTAAAGGATGAAACAATTATTGCTACAACTGGCATTCAGTTTTTAGAAAGACCACCATTATATGAAAATCCTCATGGTATTGAAGCATATATAATGAATGTTTATACCGAACCTGAGTACAGGGGAAAAGGCGTTGCATCAAAATTGCTGGAAAAAGTTATTGAACATGCTAAAGAAAGAAAAGCAGGAAGAATATTGCTTCATGCTATTGGAAAAGATAAACGTATCTATGAAAAGGCTGGTTTTGTATCAACAACTGATGAGATGCAATTAGTGCTGCAATACTGACGTAAAAATATCTATGTAGTAAAATATCCAATTATAAAATTTTACCACAGTATCAGGTATGAACATCCTTTTAAACATATTAATAATATTTTCAATATCAATTGCAGTAATATATGTATGCAATCGCTTAAAGATTCCTGCTATTATAGGATTGCTTATTACTGGTATTGTTGTTGGGCCGTATGGACTTCAAATTATTAAATCTACTACAGATGTTGAACTATTAGCTGAGATAGGAATTATTACCTTACTTTTCACAATAGGATTAGAATTATCATTTGATGAAATTGCATCACTCAAACGCGCAATCGCAGTAGGTGTATTGCAGGTTAGCATAACAATTCTTATAGTTACTGGTATAATGCTGGTGTGGACTTCTTTTTCCCAGGCTATTTTCTTTGGATTTATTGTTTCATTGAGCAGTACAGCGGTAGTGTTAAAGGTAATTCAGGAATTGGCATTATCTGAAAGCCCACATGGCAGGATATCTCTGGCAATTCTTATTGTTCAGGATATTGCAATAGTACCGTTAATGTTATTTATTCCATTATTGGCTGGTGTTTCTAAGAATTCAATTCCCATTGAGATGTTCAAACTTATTGTTAAAGGTGCTTTGATAGTTGTTGTTGTTATTGTCCTTGCACGGTATGTAGTCCCCAGATTGTTATTTGAGATAGCTAAAACTAGAAGTCGTGAATTATTTGTTATTACAATTGTAACAATTTGCCTGGGTGTTACATTAGCAACATATTCAATGGGGATGTCTGTAGAATTAGGGGCCTTTCTGGCAGGAATCATTATTGCAGCTTCTGAATACAGTGGCCAAACGTTTAGTTCAATGATGCCGTTCAGGGATTTATTTACAAGTTTCTTCTTTATTTCAATAGGGATGTTACTTAATCCTGTCATTGTGGTTTTTAATATAGTAACTATCGCCAATTTTTCAGTTTTGATACTTAGTATCAAGATTATTATTATAGCAACAATTGTACTTGCGGTTGGATACCCATTACGGATAGCTTTTTTAACTGGTTTTGCTTTACCACAGATTGGTGAATTTTCCTTTATTTTAGCTCAAATTGGGATGTCGTATGCATTATTGTCCCAGGAAGAATACCAGTTGTTTCTTTCAATAACTATATTTGCAATGGGCATAACACCGTATTTGATTAAATATTCTCCAGCACTGGTTGATATGCTCTTGCAATTGCCATTCCCTGAAAAGTTACAAAAAGGGTTTTCATATAGTGATGATGCAAAAGTTCATACTTTACAAGACCATATTATTATTGTAGGGTATGGCATCAATGGCAGGAATGTTGCAGCAGCTGCTAAAAGTATAAAGATTCCTTACATTATTGTTGAGATGAATCCTGAAACAGTAAAAAAAGAAAAAAAAGAGGGTGAAAATATTATCTATGGTGATGCTTCCCAGGAAGATCTATTACACTATCTTAATATTTCTTCAGCCAGAGTTTTGGTAATAGCTATAGCCGACCGAAGTGCAATAAAAAGAATTGTTGTACTGGCACGGCGGATCAATCCGCATATACATATTATTGTTCGTGCACGTTTTGTGGGTGATATGAAGGAATTAATAGAATTAGGTGCCAACGAGGTGATCCCTGAAGAGTATGAAACATCCATTGAAATTTTTGCAAGGGTATTGCACTATTATGGCGTGCCACGTAGTGATATTGAAGCAATGATTGAATCAATCCGTGCTAAAGGGTATGCAATGCTCAGGAAGTTGCATGTTGATGTATATAAAGATTTGCCTATTGCAGAAATTGACATGCAGGCAATACGGGTGTGTTCTAATTCAACAGTTGCTGGTAAAACAATTGGGCAAATGCAATTCAGGAAAGTACATAAGTTTTCCGTTGTTGCACTTAAACGCAATGATACTATTATTACCAATCCAGGTGCTGATGACAAGATAGAAAGCGACGATATACTGTATGTTGTTGGAAAGCGAGAAGATATATCTAAAGCAGTTCAGGATTTGCGTTTGAGTGATAATGCCACAAGCTGTGAGTTGTAATATCGTATCTTAATGAAAATCTTCTGAAAAGCGATTGCGTTTATCAAAAAACATGTAGAATTCTTTTACTAAGGAAACATATTTATGAAAACAATTAACCCTGTAAAACTAACTCTGGAAAATTTTTCCCCTTATGGATATTTTTCAAAGATGCAGAATCCTGGCACAATATATTTTGGCACTTCACCTGTAAAATTTTATCGTGACATTATTCAACTTCCCGTTATTTCCATGACAAATGTATCATTTTCAATATGCCAGGTTGAAAAGCGTGATTTCGTTATTCAAAAAATTGAGTGTCACAGTCACTGCTACGAAGGCATTTTACCGCTGGATGGCGATGTGCTTATTCATGTGGCACATGCAACGCAGAATAACGTTTATCCCTATGATGACATCAGAGTGTTTTTGGTGCCTCAATACACAATGGTAGTATTGAAAGCTGGTGTATGGCATCACGCACCATTTGCTGTCAATTCCACTGTTAATACACTGATAATACTTCCTGAACGCACGTATGCCAATGATTGTATTCGTATGGATATACCTGAAGAATTTCAGTTAAAGATTTTAGTATAGGCGATAGTGACTGTTAATATATCTATTCCAATATAAAGAACATAAGGCAGGAGGTTAATCCCTGCCTTATTGTTTTGCTACATCTGGCTTATTTTTGCCAGTCGCATTGAAGCTTTCATAACTTCTTTGTCGGTTGCGTATTTTGGCATCTTCTCCATCATGCTGGTTGTGAGTTTCTGACTTATTTCTGCCTGTTTTTGTTCAAGATCAAGCAATTCTTTTGGTAACTGTGCATTTTCATTGTTGAGTTCAGGATATTTTGCCTGCAGCTTTTTAATCTTTGGCTGTAATGTTTCTATTGCATCAGCATAGGAATTAATAGCTTTTGCAACATCACCAGCATTGTTAGCGGCATCAATATCTTTGATTAAATTTTCCTGTGCAGTGATTGAATCCTGCATAAGGGCACGAACATCACTGTATTTACCAGTTGATGAACCACAGCTAATAAGAGAAACTATCACACATAATGATAGAAATAATAAAGAATATTTTTTCATAAAACCTCCTTAATTAGTATGGATAGCAGTATATCATGATAGTAAATATGTTCAATAATAATTTTATTATTGACTTTGGTATAAGTTTAATTGAAGAATATAAGAAATAAAAAAATCATATAAAGGGTAACAATATGGCTTTATCACCTATTGCCTGGTTAGCTATAGGCATTGTGTTAATGGCAGTTGAAATCATAATGCCGGGTTTTATAATATTCTGGTTTGGGATAGGGGCAGTTATTACAGCTGCACTTGTGTATATTGGACTTTTGGAGTCTGAAATATCACAGTGGTTTTGCTTCTTTATTTCATCAGGTGCTTTTTTAGTTTTCTGGTTTGGTTATTTAAAAGACAGGGTGAAAGTTAAAACAGCTGATGATGCGCTTGATGTCACCCTGGCAGGTAAAAAAGGAAAGTGTATTAAGGATATCATTCCTCCACAAATTGGTGAGGTTGAATTATTTGAACCATTTCATGGTGTCACAGTTTGGAAAGCCCAATCAAAGGAATTAATTCGTAAAGATGAACAGATAGTTGTTGAAGGCGCTGATGGTATTAAACTTATAGTAAAAAAATTATAACAGGAGGTTTTTATGCAAGGTTTGATAATCGCCATAGCAATTCTTGTGGTAATTCTGGTCTACAAAGGTGTCAGGATAGTCCCTCAGGCCGAAAACTGGCTTGTTGAGCGGTTTGGGAAGTACGCTGCAACATTAACTCCCGGCTTAAATCTTATCAATCCACTATTTTCACGCGTAGCTGCAAAAATTGATATCCGTGAGCAGGTACTTGATCTACCACCGCAGGGAATCATTACCGAAGATAATGCGACAGTTAAGGTTGACGGTGTGGTCTTTTATAAGATACTGGATCCCTATAAAGCATTTTATGGTATCGAAAATTTGCAGATGGCTATTTCCAATTTAGCATTGACAACACTTCGTTCAATAATGGGCAAAATGACTTTGGACCAATCACTGTCATCCCGCGACAAAATCAATGCTGAATTATTAACAATCCTTGATCAGGCTACTGATTCATGGGGCACCAAAATTACGCGTGTTGAAATCAAGGATATTGTTCCGCCTCAGGATTTGCAGCAGGCAATGGCATTGCAAATGAAAGCAGAGCGCGAGCGCCGTGCAACAGTTCTGGAAGCAGAAGCTCAAAAAGAAGCACAGGAAAGAAAAGCTGAAGGTTTTAAGCGGGCACAGATACTTGAAGCTGAAGCACGAAAAGAATCCGCACAGCGTGATGCTGAAGCCCGTGAACGCCTGGCACAGGCTGAAGCAAATGCAATTGAATATGTTGCAAAATCATTAAAAAGTACAGGTGGGGATCCATTATTATATCTTCTTGGCATGGAATATGTTAAAGGTTTAATCAAACTAGGCGAATCACAGAGCAGCCATGTAGTTATTCTGCCAGCAGATCTTATTGAAAATTTGAAAAGTTTATTTAAATTGAAATAGTATGATTAATGTATAAAAACTCAGAATTAAAAATAAAAAAAGATACCCGGCATTACAACCGGGTATCTTTTATATATTATTCTTTATCTTTTTTAATATATGTCCTGTTTCCATTTTCATTTATGTAGTAGTGTCCACCTCTAGGGCCTTCATATATGGTTCTTCCTTTACTGTCTTTTCCTATAGGCTTACCTCCCCATTTATCTTCTTTTCCACTGTAGGTAAAACTTTTTTCTTTCTTTTCTTTTTTTATTTCTTTATCTTTATCTTCTATTTTTTTATGTTTTGTTTTTTCTT
>JARYLT010000089.1 GCA_029907515.1 Spirochaetota bacterium
ATCGCCCACAACATCCATATTTTTCTTTTCCAATTGCTGTCCAGGAATGATCGATAGTGATGTGAGTATGATGATAACAATAAAACATATTTTTCTCATGATATTCTCTCTGTAAATATATTCATGGTATTATATAGTAACTATCGGCCTGATAACGCAACTCTTTTTATGTTTACATATAAAAAGAAAAACTTTTAAATGAAAATTTAGGCATGATATCAATCATTTTTAAAATTCTTATATTTAATATCTTGACTAATGTTTAAAATCACATATATTGTATATAATTGAGGTATAAAAGAAAGTTGCAGCTAACACGATTAAAAAAATGTTCTGTACGAAATTCAATTTCTGGTGGAATTCTATGAAAGTCCGTTTATTAATAATAATATTGCTCATTATTGCTTTTTCTTCAACAGTATTTGGTGCCGATAAATATGCCCTGATTGAACTTAACGGTTCAGTGAATCCTGTCATTGCAGATTACATAGTCAATTCCATTAAAAAAGCCAATCAGGACAATATGCAATTTGTTCTGATGATCATGGATACGCCTGGTGGGCTGCTTAATTCAATGCGTGACATTATTAAAGCTATACTGGATTCTGAAATTCCTGTTATTGTATATACCTATCCTAAAGGCGCCCAGGCTGCATCCGCCGGTGGATTTATTATGATAGCAGCTCATATCGCAGCAATGTCACCAGGTACTGAAATAGGTGCCATGCACCCGGTAAGCCCATTTTTAAATTTCAGTCCGGACCAGAAACAGAATGGGATTATGGAGAAGAAGGTTTTAAATGATACTGTTGCTTATGCTAAAAGTTTAGCAGAATTACGAAAACGAAATATAACATGGGTGGAAAAGGCAGTACGTGAAGCCATTTCAAGCACCAATAATGAAGCACTCCGATTAGGTGTGATAGATGTTGTTGCTAATGATATCAACGATCTCTTAGAAAAAATTGATGGTAAAAAGATAAAAACAAAAGATATATACGTTGTCTTAAAAACAAAAAACATTCAGAAACATCAGTATACAATGGACTGGAAGGAAAAGATTTTAAATTATTTTGCTGATCCGCAGATGGTATTCTTTTTGTTTTTAATTGCCGTTGTTGGTATTGGTTTTGAATTAAAGAATCCAGGCATGATAGTTCCTGGTGTAATTGGTGCTATTGCATTATTTTTATTTTTACTGGCTGTTAAAGTATTGCCTATAAATTTTGCTGGACTTACGTTTATTATTTTAGCTATAATACTGTTTGTACTGGAATTAAAAATTACAAGTTACGGGTTACTAACGTTGGGTGGGATAATCTCCTTTATTATTGGGTCAATGATCTTATTTGATTCTCCTTTACCGGGGGGACAGATACCGTTAACTTCAATTATTACTGTTCTTATTGTTCTTTTGCTTTTTATCTTTGTTGTGGTTCGTGCAGTAATTAAAGTACATACACAAAAGGCTGTTACTGGTATTGAAGGTATGATTGGCGAAAAAGGTGAGGCCACAATAGATTTTACTGGGAAGGGAACGGTAGAAGTTCATGGAGAACTGTGGACTGCTATCTCAGATGAACCGGTAAAAAAAGGTGATGTAGTTGAGGTAATAAAAATGGAAGGCATGGTGTTGTATGTAAAGAAAGTTTCGCAGTAAATAATTGATAAGAAATTTAATACATATTCTAAATTTTATAAAGTCTTTTATTACAAATAAATTTTAAGGAGGAATATGATGTTTCAAGCATTACCTACATTGATTATACTGTTAGTTTTATTAGCTGTATCATCGATAAAAATAATCAGGGAATATGAAAGGGCTGTTGTATTCCGATTAGGCCGTTTATTGCAACCCCCTACAGGACCCAAAGGTCCAGGACTGGTTATAATCATCCCGTTTGTTGATAAGATGATCAGGGTTAGCTTACGTACAGTTGCCATGGATGTACCTCCACAGGATGTTATCACCCGCGATAATGTTTCGGTAAAAGTAAATGCTGTTATTTACTTCCGTGTTATTGAACCCAATAAAGCAATTACAGAAGTTGAAGATTACCTGTATGCTACATCGCAGCTGGCACAGACAACATTACGAAGTATTTTAGGTATGGTTGAACTTGATGACCTGTTAGCTGACAGAGAAAGAATTAATCATGAGTTGCAGAAAATCTTAGATAAGCAGACTGACCCCTGGGGTATTAAAGTAACTGCTGTTGAGATCAAACATGTTGACCTGCCACAGGAAATGCAGCGTGCTATGGCAAAACAGGCTGAAGCAGAAAGAGAGCGAAGAGCCAAGGTTATAAATGCTGAGGGCGAATTCCAGGCAGCGTCAAAAATGGTAGATGCTGCAAAACTTATGGAACCACATCCCATTGCATTGCAGCTTCGTTATTTACAGACATTGCGTGAAGTTGCTACAGAGAAAAATTCTACCACACTGTTCCCAATACCAATTGATCTGGTCGAACCATTTTTAGCAGGTCGTAAGAAATGAATCATTCAATAAGCCGCTTGAGGCGTGCAATTTCATTGAGCGCTTCAAGCGGTGTTAAATTTTCAACGGTTATATCTTTAAGAGCCTGTGTCAGTCTGTGATGCGTTGCCTGGAATATTTCAAGTTGCTCTTCATTATCAGGAGCTTTAACTAAAGAATCAATCCGAGAAGATTTTTCAAGTTTTTCCAGGATTTTATTTGCTTTTACGGTTACGGGCTTTGGAATACCAGCAAGTTTTGCCACATGAATTCCATACGATTTGTCCTCCGCACCAGGAACAACTTTATGTAAAAATTCAACCCCGCTAATAGATTCTTTCACCATCACTGTATAATTAACAATACCTTTTTTATTTATTTTAGTCAATTCATGATAGTGAGTAGCAAATAATGTTTTTGCCTTTATGTAATTGGCAATATATTCAACAACTGCCCAGGCTATTGACATCCCATCGTAAGTACTTGTCCCACGTCCAATCTCATCCATAATGATCAAGCTTTTATCAGTAGCATTATTTAAGATAATAGCTGTTTCATTCATTTCAACAAGAAATGTTGATTCACCGCGTGCAATGTTGTCACTGGCACCGATACGTGTAAATATTCTATCAACAATACACAGATTAGCTTTTTGTGCGGGTATAAATGATCCAATCTGAGCCATTAGCTGCAGTACAGCAGCCATTCGTATGTACGTTGATTTACCTGACATATTAGGACCCGTGATAATTGCAATAACGTTGTCACCGGTATCTAAAAAAATGTCATTGGGGACAAAAGGTTCTTTAATATAAAATTTTTCGACAACAGGATGTCTGCCTGCCTTAATGTCAATAATACCGTCATTGTTCAACATTGGCCTAACATAATTATTTTGATATGCTGCCAGAGCCAGTGAACAAAACATATCCAGTATGCCAATAGTATATGCTAATTCCTGAATCTGAAGCTTGTTAGCTAGTATTGTTTCAACAATTGACTCAAGTATCTCAGTTTCAATCTTGATAATTGAATCGTGTGCCTGCAGCACATCTGTTTCAAACTTCTGTAGTGTATCAGTTGTATATCGTTCAGCATTAATTAACGTTTGTTTCCTGAAATAATCCTGTGGTACCTTTGCAGTCTGACCTTTGCTCACTTCAATGTAATAGCCAATAACTTTGTTGTAGCGTACTTTTAATGTAGGAATATCCAGACGCCTTTTTTCTTCTTCCTGATAATTGAGAAGCCACTGCCGTGCATCAGTTTTTAACGTATACAGTCTATCAAGTTCAGCATTAACACCTTCTTTTATGACACGCCCCTGTTCTGAGGAAAGTGGTGGGTTTTCAACAATAGTATCTTTAATTTTGAGCGATAGTTCCTGTAAAGAATCGCTGATGGTACCCAGCATATTAAAAAGGTTGTCAGGATGTTGCTGCAATACTGCATATACATCACTGGCAGCTTCAATGGATTGTTGTAAGGCAATGAAATCCCTGTTGTAATATTTCTTCAATGCAAAACGAGAGACAATACGTTCAAGATCATGAATATGCGATAATTTTTCCTGAATTTCCTTTAACAATTGCACATTGTCAATAAGATATGCTATAATATCATAACGACTTTGAAGTGCAGATACATCAAGCAATGGATACAAAAGAGCCCGTTCTAAGGTTCGCTTTCCCATTGCAGTTTGTGTGTGATTAAGCACACCAAAAAGTGAGTGAAGTTTTGAACCATCCTGGCTTTTCAATATTTCAAGATTATGAATAGTTTGGTGGTCTAAAACCATAAATTCACTGCGGCTAACATTCTTTGGATATTTAAGGTGAAACAGTGCACTTTTATGCGTATCTTTTAAATAGTGAAGCAGTGAACCAACTGTAAGAATTGCTGTATGTGTTAATCCCAATCCCTTAATATTGCTTAATCCATAGATATTACAAATTATATTAGTAAGATATTCAACATCATAATACCATTCATTAATAGATGCCAGAGCAATATCCTGCTGTTTTAAAAGGTCATGCAAAAACGTAAGTTCCTGCTGTGAACCGTACAATAACATCTCTTTTGGTGAAAAGCGGGAAATTTCAGTTGCAATGAATTCACGACTATAATCTGCAGATGAAAGAAAAAAATCGCCTGTAGATACATCAACAAATCCAGTACAAACCGTATTGTTATGAATAACCACCGAACCCAGGTAATTATTTTCATCTGAGGCAATAAGATTGCTTTCAACAACAGTACCTGGAGTAATGACGCGGATAACTTCCCGCTTAACAATAGTGCTTGAAGATGGTGGTTCCATCTGTTCACATATTGCTACACGGTATCCTGCTTTGATAAGCCTTGCTATGTAGCTGTCAGCAGCATGGTATGGCACACCACACATAGGTATGTCATTTTGCCTAGAAGTCAGTGCAATATCCAAAACTTTTGAAGCAATCTTTGCATCATCAAAAAACATTTCGTAAAAATCGCCAAGCCTGAAAAACAGTATCTCATCTTTGTAATGTTGCTTGATTTCAAGATACTGTCGCATCATTGGAGTTAGTTCTTTATCATTGCCCATAGATATACTGCTTCCCATCCTGTTCAAAAATTTCAATTATAAACCCGTTAATGCCTAACTCCTCAGCCAACTGTATTTTTATACTCATACCTTCATCAAGTGAAGGGAAATGGCCTGCATAAATATCAAAAGATTTTTCTTTTCTTACGATATGTACTGGCACCACATAATTGACAATTAATTTTTGCAATTCTTTTGCTTTTTGTAAATTATAAAAAGGTCCAATAGAAATGGTATAGTATATGGTTAGATTTTGCTGTGTGTCATTTTCTTCTACATCAGGTTTGATATCAATAGCCTCACTCTGTGCAATAATTTTTTCATCAGGCATAAATGCAACAGTTTTAGGATTATACTTCCTGACATTTTGAGCATACGTATTTGCCTTCACTGCTTCTGGTGATTTAGGGAATTGGCTCATCAAAAAATTATACGTTGACCATGCTTCATTATACATTTTATTATATTCGTAGTATTGTCCCAGTTGCAGTAAACAGGTAGGATATATAGCTGCCTCTGAATAGCCATGTAACAGTTCGGCAAGACCTTTAATGTATTGACGTGCATATCCGTACATCTGTCGGTCCATCTCTGATTTTAAGAACAAACTGTACGCCAGTGTATTTAGCTGGCGTGAGTATTCAGGTATCTTTTCACAATCATTTATTCCATCATCATAATGGTTGTGATGATAATGAGCTATCGCCCGTAATTGTAAAAATATTGGGCGATAGTTACTGGTACTACACTCTGCAATTGCCTTGTTGCATATAGTAAGCAGGTTGCCCCAATCGCTTTTTATATAATAGAGCTGACATAACGATAAAAAAGCTACATCACGTTTTGCATAATAGCGATAGTTATTGAGTAGTTTATGGTATTCTGCAATGCTTCCATCCACTGTTGAAGCAGATTCAGCTAAAAGCATCCTGATATCAGGAATATAGTTACTGTTGGGATAAGTCTTGAAATATTTTTTTACAAGTTCCTGCTTGTTGCTACTGTTTAATCGATATGCTTTTTGAATTGCTTCAAAATCGGACTGTTCACCAGCTAAGGCAGTGGTGGTACATAATGCTACAATACAAATCGTTTTAAGCACTACGCTCACCATAGAGCGTTGAACCCTTTAATGATACGATAGTTACTGTGTATTTTTTCCCAATATCTTCTTTCCCACCTTTGATAATAACAGGATGATTACAAATGGTTTTACCCATAACTTCGTTTTTCGACTTTTTGCTGATACGTTCTACAATCATATCGGTTGTGGTGTGTATGTGATGCATCAATCTTTTTTGTGAAATCTCACGCACAGTTTGTATTAACATATCAAGTCTTTCCTGCTTTACTGTGTCTGGCACAGAATCAGGTAGTGTAAAAGCTTTTGTTCCTTCACGCGGCGAATATTTATAGGTGAATGCTTCATCAAATTGTATGGTGCGTACAGCATTGATTGTATCTTCAAAATCTTTTTGCGTTTCACCAGGAAAGCCCACAATAAGATCAGTAGATATGGAAGCCATTGGAAGTAGCTTATGTATTGGTTCTATTATTGAGTAGTAATGGTTCATGGTATACTGGCGGTTCATTGCCTGTAGTAAGGTATCTGAACCACTTTGCAAAGGAAGATGTATACTGCGAGCAATAACAGGATTATCTTTTATAACATGAAGGATTTCAATATTAAAATCTTTGGGATGTGAAGTCAAAAAGTTCAATTTATATAATCCAGGCAACATAGCAATACTTTCAAGCAGTGTATAAAAAGGTATATCACCTGAATCCTGACCATACTGGTTGACGTTTTGTCCTAACAGTGTAATTTCAGTTATTCCATTGTCAATAAGCAGTTTACAGTAATCAATAATCTGTTGTGAAGGGAATGATATGAGCTTACCGCGTACATAAGGAACAATGCAGTATGCACAATAATTTTCGCATCCGTGTGATATGGTAACCCACTTATGCCATGGTAATTCATCCTTATGAGTAACCAGTGAAGGATGAATCCGTGATGCAAAATCCTTAACATCCTGTGATGTGTACTCGCTGATACTCTGATTCTGGATAAAATTTTTGATAATTGTTCCAATGTTTGGCGAGTGATATGGACCAACAACTAAATCAACGTTGTATTTATTTCGTAATTCCCAGCTTAAACGTTGTGCCATACAGCCAGCTACAACTATGATGGAATGCTTATTGGTATTACGGGTTTCAACAATATGAGCCAGGGCTCTGTCCTCTGCGTGTTTGCGGACTGAACAGGTGTTGAATATGATGATATCACCATATGTAATGCTTTTTTCAAAACCTTCCTGTGTCAGTGAAACTTCCATTAATTCAGAATCGCTTTTATTCATCTGACAGCCAAAGGTCACTATGGTAAATGTTTTTGGTATTTTCATTTTCATAGGATACTTTAATTACATTTTGCTATCACATTTTTAGCATATAGTTGTTGAATTTGTTGTTTATTATAGCCAATAGATTGTAAAATTTCATCATTATTATAACCAAGTGGTACACCTGCTGAATGTGCAATATAATTATGAGATAAAAACTTAATTGGATTTCCAATCTGTTTAAATACAGTTCCACTATCACTGGTAATTGAAACTATCATATCACGCTCAGAAAGCGGGGGATTGTTTATGGCTTCTTCAAGTGTTCTTACTGGTTCTATACAAGCATCAACGTTTGAAAATACTTCAATCCAGTGAGATAACGGTTGCATTGCTATTATTTCAGCAATCCTTTTTTTGTGGCGATGTACAGTTTCAGGTGAAAAATCTACATTTTGCAGTATATCAGTATAGCCAATTGCCTGGCAAAAAGTATGGAAAAACTTTGGTTCAATTGGCCCTACTGATAAAAAACGTCCATCGGATGTTGCATAGTAATCATATATTCCACCACCATTGAGCATTTGCGTTTCAGGTTGTGGTAATGGTTCACCTTCCAGGTATGCGGCTGTTGTAAAAGCACTCATAGCAAATACACCATCAGTAATTGAAATGTCAATATGATCTCCTTCTCCGGTAGCTTGTCGTTTTATATATGCTGCTAATATTCCAATTACCATATTCTTGGCACCACTGGCTATGTCAGCAATCTGAATGCCGTGAAGGGAAGGGCCTGTGGACTTCTTTCCTGAAAAGGAATCAACTCCAGAAAGTGCCATGTAGTTGATATCATGTCCTGCTCGCTGAGCGTAACTTCCTGTTTGCCCATAACCTGTCAATGAACAATATATTATAGAAGAGTTAATTGTTTTTAAATCATTATATCCAAAACCCAACTTTTCCAGCACTTTGGGCCTGAACTGTTCAATAATAATGTCATAATCTTTTACAAGTGTGTATATGATATCTTTTGCTTCAGGAGATTTTAAGTCCAGTGCTAACGACTTTTTACCCCTGTTAATATGCGCATAAACAGCTGAGATACCGTTAACAACAGGTGGAAGCATCCTCAACATATCGGGGTTGTTGGGATTTTCCACTTTGATTATATCAGCACCTAAATCAGCTAACATCATGGTACCATACGGACCAGGAAGGAGATAGGTGAAATCTAATATTTTAAGATTTTTCAATGGATAATGCATAGTTACCTCATGTTTATAATACACTGTCAATGTCTATATGTATAAAAGGATATTAGTCAAGTAAAAGTTGATATTGAATCAATAATACATTTCTTTATGTTTTCCCAATATTTAATTTTGGCATAACGTCTGACTTAGTAAACTATTCCCATATTATGCTTGTAATCAGTGGAAAAGCTTAAGTATGGCTTTTCAGTGGTAAATTTGACATTAATTTAAAATTATATATGTTTTAACTGTAAAATTATAGTATATTATAATATAATTATTGTTTTTTTCTATAATTACGTTACATTATTTTAACCATTTATTAATTATATTTTTATAGGTTAAATGAATGCAACCGAAACAAATCATCAGACAATTCCAGAAATACGGTAGTGGTGTTATTTTATTTAATGCATTACTATTTGTTATCATTATGAGTAACTCATTCCCATTATTTAAAGATATCAGGTTGTTAGTATCATTTATTATTTTATGGGTTATATCTTTTTCATCATTATTCACTTATTATATGTGGATGGTTAAAAGTATACTACGATTATTTGAAAGTGATGACCCACAAAGGTATGAAAAGATATTTAATAAATTTAAGACAAGTGCACAGCAAACAATGTTACTTAATATGGGATATTTAATTATTGTATATATCCCTTTGTTTTTCTTAATGTATTTTAAATTTGGATACAATAACTTATATTATCATTTTTATGTTTTCTTTATTTTAGTATTTGTGTTCTTATTCATAGGTTTTAATTCAATGCAGGTATGGTATACCAGGACATATCCCTTAGGACGTTTTGGTATACCTGTTGCAGTTCAAAGACTTCGTAGTAAAATTATAAGCATAGTCATACCTATAACTCTATTGACATCAGTATTCCTTCTTGTATTATTTTACCGTATAGATAAATCAAACGTTGATTCATTACTTACAGCAAGAATTAATGATAGTTTTACTTCAATTCAATTAGATAATGATGAAATTTTTACTCAAAGTATACCTACGGTGATTAAAGAATATGAAGGTGTAATTCTAGTTACAGAAGATAATACTGTTGTTATGAGTAATAGAGATGAATTTATATCATTACCCATTACCCAAACAATAAAAAAAGGAAACCAGCCACAATTTTTATATAATGATACCCTGCAATTTACAAAAAATATTAAAACAATGAGGTATCCAAAAATAGAAGGTGTATTTGATGGCAATCAAGCTGTAATATTTGGTTATTATATACCTGAGAGCAATCGTACTATAATTGCTGCCTTTAATGAAAAGATATTGTATAAAACTGTATACAGGAGTTTATTTTTTATAATACTTGGCATGATAGTTGTAAATTTAATTATCAGATATCTTATTAATAAACAACTGATGAAACTTTCAAAAGCTATAGATATAGCTATGCCAGCCTTGCAAAAAGCAACCAAAGGCGACCTGTCAGGGGAAATTACATTAATAAAATCCCGTGACATCATGGAAGATTTTATACGAAGTTTTATTGGTTTCAGGGAAGTAATTATTGAATTTATACAAAAATCAAACGAACTCAGCGAGAAGGTACTCATTTCATCCGAAGCTTTAGCATTCTCTGGAAAATCAATAAAAGAAGAGGCTTCACAACAGGCACAAAATATTGAACAGGTTACTTCAATTATAGCCGAAGTATCCAGTTCCTTCTATACAATTGCTTCTGATGCCAATAAGCAAAGTGATATCCTGAAAAATCTTGAAGATATTGTTAATAATCTTAATGCAGCAATGAATATATTAAACAACGATGCACAACAGGTCATTGTCGCAATAAGAGGAGTTGAAAAAAGCGCTCATGACAGTGAAAATCTTGTAACTAGTACGGCTGAATCATCCAGGCAAATAGCTTCTTTCTTTGAAAATATTATGAATGTTATAGGTTTAATATCTGATATTGCTGAACAGGTTAACCTTTTGTCACTCAATGCATCAATTGAGGCAGCAAGGGCTGGTGAACATGGCAGAGGATTTGCAGTGGTTGCAGAAGAAATCTCACGGCTTGCAGACAGAACTTCCCAAAACCTTAAGGAAATTTCTAAAATAATTAATGAAGGCAACACAGCAATGAATAGCAACATGAGCATGATGGACACCATGCGGAAAGTATTGATGAACATTATGCAGGATATTGAACGCAGTGTAACATTAATAACAGGTTTTATGGAAACAATTAATCAAAGGGTTCAGGACTTTGCAAAGATTCATGAAGGTATTACCAGTGCCAGTGAGTTTTCAAAAGGACTATCGCTATCAATGGCTGAATTGAGTGATAATACCAAAAAGATAGTCCAATCCATTGAAAACGTTAATGCAGTTGCTGGCCAGTTTGTTGCTCTATCTGAAAATCTGACAAACACTTCATCAGAACTTGAATCTATGGCTGCAGAGCTTAAAAAAGTTATTGAGCATTTTAAGATATGATGAAACATCTACTTCCGCCGTTTCAGTCTGAAGTGTTTGATTTTTTTATTGCAAACCAGCCTTTTTAAATACATAATCAATATTATGTAAGAAATTTTCCAGTTTGAATATTTCTTCTATTTCATCATGTGAAAGTTTTGCAGTTATCCTGCCATCATTGAGTGATAGTTCCTTTAAAGAGCCTCCTGCATTCCACACTCTCATTGCATTATCCTGAACTATCTGGTATGCCTCTTCACGGGTATAGCCTTTTGCTACCAGTTTAAGTAATAAACCCTGTGAATAAAACAACCCACCTGTTTTTTCAATAGTTTTCATCATGGCATCAGGATATACGTGAAGGTTTTCAAGGATAAATATCATTTTTGAAAGCAGATAATCAAGCGCAATAGTACTGTCAGGAAGTATAACACGCTCGGCTGATGAATGTGATATATCACGTTCATGCCACAACGTCATATTATCCAACGCAACCATAAGGTTTGCCTTTATTACCCGTGATAACCCAGATACCCTCTCGCACAAGATGGGATTTCGTTTATGAGGCATTGCCGATGACCCTTTTTGACCTTTCTGAAAAGGTTCTTCAACTTCTCTAACTTCAGTCCGCTGCAGGTGGCGTATTTCGGTTGCCAATTTGTCCAGTGTTCCTGCGCAAATAGCTACAGCTGACATATAGTGTGCGTGTCTATCTCTTTGGATTATTTGCGTTGATATTGGATCAGGTTTAAGGCCTAATTTTTTACAAACTATCTCCTCTACACGCGGATCAATATTGCTGAACGTGCCAACAGCACCCGAAAGTTTTCCATATGATATTTCGTCGATAGCATCTTGCATTCGTTTTCGATTACGTAAAAATTCATGATAATACAATGCCATCTTAGTGCCAAATGTCGTTGGTTCTGCATGAACGCCATGTGATCGCCCCATACATGGAGTATGTTTGTATTTCAGTGCTAATTTTTTCAGTACTTCCAGAAGCTGGTCGATATCATTAAGTATTATTTCACCAGCCTGTTTCATCTGAATTGAGAGTGCAGTATCAACTATATCACTTGATGTGAGGCCATAATGAATGTATCTGCTTGATGGTCCTACATATTCGGCAACACAGGTTAAAAATGCTATCACATCATGATGTACCTGATTTTCTATCTCTTCAATGCGCGAAACATTAAAATTAGCTTTTTCTTTGATTATTGCCAAATCCTGCGGTGGTATAACGCCTAACTGTGCATTTGCTTCGCAGGCGGCTATCTCAATATCAAGCCATATTTTAAATTTATTTTCAAGTGACCATATACTGGCAATTTGTTTGCGTGAATATCTATCAATCATACAAACCTCATACTTCAATATATAGTTAATAATAAATAAAGGAAAAGACAAATTTTCCTTCAATAAGGAAAATAATCAAGTAAAAAAGATAATTTGGATTGTTAGTAAAATTACTGCTTGACGGATAGGGTAACAATATAGCATCAATGTAAAACGATACAAATTTTTTATCAAGGTATACTATGGAATATTTAAATCAGATACGCGATTTTGTGTGGGGAACCCCACTGATCATTTTACTGCTTGGTACAGGAATATATCTTACTATATTGCTCAAAGGATTACAATTCAGGACACTGTTTTCTTCTTTATACCTGGCACTAATTAAACGAAAGGAATATGGCGCACATCCTGGTGATATTTCACATTTTCAGGCTTTAATGACAGCACTGGCTGCTACTGTGGGCACTGGAAATATTGCTGGTGTTGCATCAGCTATTGCTATAGGTGGGCCAGGTGCAATGTTCTGGATGTGGCTTACAGGGTTATTTGGGATGGCCACAAAGTATAGTGAAGCAGTTCTTGCCGTCAAATACCGTGAAGTTGATGCACTGGGAACCATGTCAGGTGGCCCAATGTATTATATAGAAAAAGGATTAAAGAATAACTGGCTTGCCATGATATTTGCTGTATTTGCTGCATGTGCTGCATTTGGTACAGGCAACATGATACAATCAAACTCCGTTGCTGAAGCCATGAAAGAAACGTTTAACATCGATCACTGGATTACCGGTATTGTACTTTTTATTTTAACGTTTCTTGTTATTATGGGTGGCATCAAAAGTATTGCACGGGCAGCTTCGGCGATAGTTCCAATAATGATTTTATTTTATATAATTGCCGGAACAATAATATTAATAATATACCAGGCTAATATTCTACATGCTTTTGAACTCATATTTGTTCATGCGTTTACGCCTGTAGCTGCTGCTGGTGGATTTGCTGGCGCTACTGTTAAAATGGCTATGCAGATGGGTGTATCCAGAGGTTTATTATCCAATGAATCTGGTTTGGGTAGCTCACCAATAGCTGCTGCAGCAGCAAAGACTGATGAACCGGTAAGACAGGCTCTGGTTTCAATGACGCAGACTTTTATTGATACCATTGTTGTATGCACGTTTACGGGTCTGGTTATACTGGTAACTGGTGCATGGGAAAGTGGAAAAACAGCCGCAGCATTGACCGAACATGCTTTTAGTTTGGGCTTGCCCGGAACCTGGGGTGGTATTGTTGTTTCTCTCAGCCTTATATTTTTTGCGTATTCCACTATTTTAGGATGGGCATACTACGGTGAAAAATCGGTTGAATACATTGCAGGTGAAAAGGCAATAAAGCCATATAGAGTATTATGGGTGATAGTTGTTTTTATAGGAGCTATCGGGAAATTAGAAACAGTATGGACGTTAACTGATATAATGAATGGGCTCATGGCATTCCCAAATTTGATAGCGTTGCTTGGCCTTTCATTTGTAATAAAAAATGAAACAAATCTTTTCTTTAAGAAACATAATTCAATATAATACATTCGTTAATTATTAGTTTCAGAGAAAGTTACAGTAAGCAACTCACTTTACATAACAAGGTTGTTGTAGTGATATGATGAAATCTTATATAAGACTATGTTATATAATACTAATTATTATCCTGTCTTCCTGCACACGCTTTGAATCGGTGCGTGATCCATATACTTTATATATTCATATTTCAGCTGAACCAGGGCATCTTAACCCCATAACTTCAAATGAAGCTATAGCTTCTTCAATTAATTCATATATATATGAAACACTGCTTGATAGGGATTATGATACATTAGAGTTAAAACCACAACTGGCTACAAGATGGGAAATTTCATCGGATAAATTGCATTACCGCTTTTATCTTAAAGAAAACATTTACTGGAGTGATGGAAAACCTTTTACAGCCGATGATATTGTATATTCATTCAAGATAATAAAAGATCCACGTGTTGCTAATGCACCGTTAAAAGTGTATTATATTGATGTAAAAAGTGTAAAAAAAATTTCTCCGTATATTGTTGAATTTACGTATGCTAAGCCTTACTTCCTGGCGCTTGAAATCTGTGGAAGCATTCCTATCGTTCCCAAACATATATTTGATGATGGAACCGATTTCAATACTCATAAAAACAACCGTTTCCCTGTTGGCACAGGACCCTATAAATTTGTAACATGGAATACAGGAAAAACCATTGAACTAGTTGTGAACGATAGATACTGGGGTCCAAAGCCAGATATAAAGCGCATAGTATATAAAATAATTCCCGAACCAAATGTTGCACTACAGATGCTAAAAAAAGGGGAGCTTGATGTCATGGCATTGAGGCCAATACAGTGGGTACGGCAGACAAATTCAAAGCATTTTCAGGAATCCTTTTACAAATTTATGTATTATCAGCCATATTATAACTACATTGGGTGGAATGCACGCAATCCTTTATTTAAAGATAAAAATGTTCGTAAAGCGCTAACCATGTTAATCAACCGTCAGGCAATTCTTGATAGCTTGTTGTTTGGATTGGGGACAGTCGTTACTGGCCCATTTTATATTCATGATAAATATTATAACCATGATATACAGCCTTTGCCATACGATCCTGCAAAAGCTAAGGAAATATTACACAGGGCAGGCTGGAGCGATAGTAATGGGGATGGCATCCTTGATAAAAATGGTGTAGCCTTCAAATTTACATTGACTATCGCTTCAGCAAGCAAGTTTGCTGAACGTCTGGCAACCATCTTGAAAGAAGATTTTTCAAAGGTTGGCATTCAGATGGACATAAATCGCTATGAATGGGCTGTTTTTGTAAATAAAGTGGATAAGCGTGATTTTGATGCAGTTACCCTGGGCTGGTCATTGTCATGGGAAGGCGATCCCTACCAGCTATGGCATTCATCACAGGTACAGGCAGGGTCAAATTTTTGTTATTTTATTAATGCCGAAGCAGATGAAATTATTGAAAAAGCCCGCAAAGAGTTTGATGTAGAAAAGCGTATTAAAATGTACAGGCGTTTCCAT
>JARYLT010000008.1 GCA_029907515.1 Spirochaetota bacterium
ATTACCACTTGAGCGAATAATCTTTATGACTCGATCAATTTCCTTTTGCGGAGCAGATGGCATTGCCACAATGCACTCTTTAACACCATACTGTTCTACCAGGGAAGGTATATCATCAGTGGTCCCCAGCACAGGCTTCCCACACAACAATGTACCAACCTTGCGCGTATCATCATCAACAAATCCTATGATACTATCAGCTCTGCCATCACGTTTAAATTCAGCAAGCAAGGTTCTTCCTGCTTCACCTGCACCAGCTATTAAAATAATTTTTGATTTCTTTTTTGGCAATGCGATCTTCTGAGGCTTTGTTTCCCGTATAATGACACGATACACTATGAGTAATGCAAGGCCACCTGCACTGGCAAGAAAAAGAACTCTATTACTGGCAAGATTCACAACACCGCTATATATCAACAATAGCACTGTAGCGCCTGTAAACCCTTCAATGATACGATAATAATCCTGCATCGTGGCATACCGCCATAGTATGCGATAGCTCTGTGTAATATACAATCCTGCTATAGTAAGAAATGCGTGCAATACGGCAGGTGTAATGAAAGCATCCAATGAATATGAAAACAATAGCGATGCAATACCATATCCAGCAATGATACACAGCATATCAGCCACAAAAAAGACAACTGCCAATGGTTTTATAGTATACAGTACCTTCTTCATAATTACCTTTTGAATTGTTTTGCAATTGACAGCACGCATTCAATCACATAATCAATTTGTTCATCTGTCATTGAAGGAAAGATTGGCAGACTAATCTCCCGTGTAAACACCCACTCGCTATCTGTAAACATCGCTTCCTGATTGCCATATCGTTTCACAAAATAAGAAAATCGGTAGAGCGGAATAAAATGCACACTTGTTTTTATGCCGCATTCTTCCAATTTCACAATAAATTCATCGCGCGAAATAGTAAGCGCCTCAAGATTTATCTTGAGTGGATACAGATGCCATGAAGAATCTCCTTTGTTCACAACATACGGAATTAATGCATCATTTTCAGAAAACGCATCATTATATCTTTGAGCTATCGCTTCCCGTTTTTTTTGCAACATTTCCACTTTTTTAAGCTGACTAAGACCCATTGCCGCAGCAATATCGGTCATGTTATATTTATAGCCCATCTCTTCAATGTCATACTGCCAGCTTCCACCCCTGTCGTAGCGCCTCCATGCGTCACGGTTCATGCCGTGCAGTCGCAATCTCCCAGCTCGTCTGGCCCACTCCTCATTGCGCGTTACCAGCATCCCGCCTTCACCCGTTGCAAGGGTCTTGGTTGCATAAAAGCTGTAACAGCCAACATGCCCAATTGTACCAGCAAGTCTATTTTTGTACCAGGATGGTAATGCATGCGCCGCATCCTCAATGACATACAGGTTGTGCTGACGAGCAATATCATCTATTGCATCCATTTCGCAGGGAGTTCCTGCAAAATGTACCGGGATAATGGCTCTGGTTTTGGGCGATAGTAACCGGTACAGTGAATCAACACTGATGCAATGGGAGTCCCTGTCAATATCAGCAAACACCGGAGTAGCCCCACAGTAACAAACAACCTCTGCTGTGGCAACAAAGGTATTAACAGGAACTATGACCTCATCACCCGGGCCAATGTTGCATACTTTTAGCGCCAAATGCAGCGCAGCCGTACACGAACTTACTGCAACAGAAAATGGCATTCCTGTATACTGGGCAAATCTTTCCTCAAACTCAATTGTTTTTGGACCCATTGTTGTCCAGCCACTTTTAATGGCGCTGACTGCAGCCTCAAGGTCGCTGTCATCGATGTAGGGAACATGAAACGGGATATTCATTGCATACAATCCTTGTATAACAGACTATGTATATTTTCGGAAGAAAATAGAATGTTAAATATGAAAAAAGAATTGAAAAATTTTATCACATATTCATAAACTTAACTTCTTTAAAAGAATATCAAATTATATATACTTTCACCGTTATAGAGGTGAGATGGTTTATCAGTTCATCATGAAATTATTTTAAAACGTACAATACTTATGGTTCCTGACAATTCATTACACAGAATAATGAGGATGGTTATGAAAAAAAACATTTTTGCACTCTTTTTCACATTATGCATTACCGCTATTCCTTCACTGACCTTTGCAATAGCAGATATTGCAGTTATTGGAGGATATACTCCCTACGGAAATATAGAGTTCTATGAAGAGCGGTATGATTCGCTCAAAGGGTATAATTACGGAGTGATGGGGCATCTCAATGTTGATACAGAAGTCATCATGTTTGGATTTGGATTTTATTTCCATGGTGAACAGTTGCATTATACATTCAACGGGGATACAAGGAATTTTACTGTTAAACAGTCATGGGGGCCTGATATTATTATCATGATAACAGCAAGTGAGATTATTGCCCCTTATGTAAGAGCTGGCATTGCACTTTTGAGTGAATTAAAATACGATTATGGATACGATAAAAAAGAAAAACTCAGATTTTTAAATAGTGGCTGGTGGGCCATAGGCTCAGGTATTCACATAACAGAACAGGTTCTCGTTTTTGGCGAATTACAACGACTGTCCATGTCGCATGACAATGAACATTCATCTAAACGTTATACAGTAAATGCTGGAGCAATGTTTAATTTTTAACATTCGTTAAAAAAACCAGAAAAACGTGTGTTTTGTTTCAACGTTTTAGTGCCACTTCAAAAGTAATGCAATTTTTGCTGTAAGTGCACTGACAGTGGCTCCTATAAACGCACCCCACAACAAATCAATACATGTAATGAGCACTGGCCATCCTTTAATGGTTGCCTGGTTTGTCAGGTCATACGTTGCATAGCTTACAAGCCCAAATAATGCTCCTGCATAAAAGGCATGCAGTGCTGATTGTGCGTTAATTGCAGGTATAATACAAAAATAGTGTAATCCAATAATAAATAGAACATAAAATGTAATAACAGCCCACCACACCACATCACCCATGAGATAGCCTAAATATTGTTTGTACATATTTTTTGCTATAACAGTTAACCATAGTGCATCGATGAGCAAAAAAAGAATTAATGCAGTGATATACATTTTTACGTAATTCATGATAGAACCTCCATTTAAAATAAAATTTTTATACTTCAATTGTAGAAATAAAACAATCATTTTTTCATGAAAAAAGTCATATAACAGGCTCAATGTCGTGTATATTCACTTTTACTGCTACTCCTTTCTGTAAAATGTCAATTGACACAACAACATATTGTTCTGCTCCCTTTCCTTGCAGAATCCCCTGTACACCTGACAGAGGACCAGTGACTATTTTTACCTTTTGTCCTTCTTTTAAATATGGATGCTCATCTATGGCAAGCTTGCTATTAACCATTTTATATATACTCACTATCTGATCTTCAGGAACAGGCTGATATCCGGAACTATCGCCCAATATTTTTAGCACACCATTAATTTTTAAAACGTGCAAAAAATAAACTTTATCATCCGGGAGCTTAACAAATAAATACCCCGGAAACAGAGGAAAAGGAATGAGCTTTTTTCTATCTTTCCATTGACGTAATCTTTCAACAACCGGCAAAAACGACTCAATGCCTTTTGCTAACAGTGCATTGTGCACTTTAAACTCATGGCGAGAGCGAACATACACCGCATACCAGTTACTTTCCATTGTGCCATACCAGTAGCGCTTTGTCTAAATTGAGTTTTTCTTTATATTTTGTTTTTTCCTTTGGCGATAGTACCAGCGGCCGTATCTTTCGCTTTATAATACCTTCAGCTTTTTCAATGAGTTGTGCCAGGTAAGAATAATCAACAGTGCCAACAATGACAACGTCAATAATACCACTATCAACACCTTTGGCATAATCACCTACTATATATGCTTCATGAATTTTCCCTAACTTGGCAAGCACACTGTCAATCAACACATCAATACCTAAATATTTTTTTACCACATTATGAATATCTTTAAAGAGTGGATGGCCAGTATTTGCATTATAGTACACCTTATTACCATTGGCGTTGCGTTCTAAATAGCCCGCCTCAACAAGACGGTCAAGCTCCACACGGACCGCATTGGTGGATTCATTCATCTGAGCGGCTAATTCACGCAGATACCCTTTAGTGGAAGGATTAATAAAAAATTTGAGTAAAATCTTTAGCCGCGTTTTTGATGTTATCAGTGCATCTAACATATTCAAAACGAGTAATAATTTTGTTCATTTATGTCAAGTTATTAATGGCGGTCTGGATGTAAAAATCTTTCAATAACCCATATCGCTTTCTTCTTTTTTATTTCTTCAATTTTACTATAAAAGTTATCTATTAAATGTAGCTGTACAATATATATGACATAAGCCAGATATGCAGATTTAATACATGCATACCTTTTTTTAAAATTAAAGTCATACATATTAAAGCTATTACAGATGATATGGTTGCTATTACGTATGGAAATGCTTTTGATTGCATCAATGACATAAAAACGTGAGAAAATAGTAGATATCTTAGATATTCAGATGAAACTCATTGATGGGATTTTGAGGTAATTTTCCTATTGTCACCAGGGAAAACTGTGCATTATCTAAAATTCTGTGGGCAACGCGCATAAAATCTTCCATTGTTACTGCCTGTATATTTCTTACTATTTCTTTGAAGGTAAATTGCTGGCCAAAAACAATCTCATTTTTAGCAATATGACTCATGCGAACCTCAGTACTCTCAAGACTTAATGCCATATTCCCAATAAGGTAGCTTTTTGCATCAGCCAACTCCTCTTCGGAAATTCCCTGAGACGTAATTAACCGGCACTCATTTGCAATTAATTGTAATAGTTTGTTATACTGTGAAGGGGCTGTACCGCAATAAATGCCAAATACACCCGTATCCATGAACGATGAATGAAAACAATAAATACTGTAACACAATCCTTCTTTTTCACGTATATTCTGAAAAAGACGCGATGACATACTCCCACCTAAAATAGTATTAAATAAATAATATGCCCACCTGTCTTCATCAACTTTACTCAAGCCATCAGTACCAATACACAGGTGTACCTGCTCCAAGTCTTTATCCAGGTGTACTCGTAACTTGCGTTCATACTGTGGTAGTGAATGAATGCTTATATTTTTTGTTGCGGTACAATCCTTATAGAAATACTTTTCAATAATTTGACGTGCTTCTTCTATATTAAAGTTACCTGAAATAACAAAAAGGCTTTCGTTATCAGTATAATGATGTTTATAAAAAGAAACAATGCTTTCTCGATTAATGGAACTAATTGTATTAAAGCTGCCCAGTATTGAATGCCCCAATGGGCTGTTATAAAACATGGTATCCATAAAAAGATCATGGATGTGTTCATCCGGTGTATCTTCATACATCCGGATTTCTTCAATTACCACATTTTTTTCTTTCTCTATCTCCTCTTCATCAAATGTGGAATGAAGATAGGTATCTGACAGTATTTCAACAGCTAATTCTAAATAATCCGATACCACATTAATATAATAACAGGTATACTCCCTGTTGGTAGCTGCATTGTGCTGCCCGCCAACCCTGTCTACCAGACGTGCAATATCCTTTGCACTGTATTTATCTGTACCCTTGAAAAGCATATGCTCAATGAAATGGGCATACCCCATTTCATTGGCTTTTTCGTGCCGCGAGCCCACCTTAATCCACAGGCCACACGACACCGATACAACATTATCAATTGGCTCAAGCAAAACTGTAAGCCCATTAGGAAGTGTAAATTTATGTACCATTTTTCGGACTAATGCTTCTTCATAGCGTCTTTGCGGCTCAAGTTGATGCGCCCCTGCTCATCAATTCCAATAACCTTGACCAGCACCTCATCACCTTCGCTCAAAATATCCTTCACCTTTTCAACCCGCGAGTGATCAAGCTTTGAAATATGTACCAGCCCCTGTTTGCCAGGCAAAATTTCTACAAACGCTCCAAAATCAGTAATTCGCTTTACAATACCTTTGTAGATAGCACCAACTTCCACCTCTTCAACCAATCCTTTAATAGAAAGCTGTGCCTTGTCAATTGCATCCTGTTCACTGGCAGAAATGAATATGGTACCATCAGGCTCAATATTGATATCGGCACCTGATTCTTCAATGATCTTCTTGATGACTCTGCCGCCGGGCCCAATCACCTCGCCAATCTTTTCAATTTCGATCTTCATAACGGCAATTTTTGGTGCATGAGGCGATAGTTCCTTTGCAGGTTCTGATATGACTTCATTCATCTTTTCCAGTATATAGAGCCTGCCTTCTTTTGCCTGCTCCAATGCTTTGCGCATTATCTCTGTGGTAATACCCTCAATCTTTATGTCCATCTGAAATGCAGTAATACCGGTTGCAGTACCAGCAACTTTAAAATCCATATCGCCCAGATGGTCTTCAATACCCTGGATATCACTTAAAATGGCATAGCGGTCGCCCTCCAGTACCAGACCCATTGCAATACCGGCAACCGGAGCTTTCATGGGCACACCAGCGTTGAACAATGCCAGCGAACCTGAACACACAGTGGCCATTGATGAAGAACCATTAGATTCAAGTATTTCTGAAACAACACGGATGGTATAGGGAAATACACCTTCATCAGGAATAGCATATTCCAGTGCTCGTTCAGCCAGCATACCATGGCCAATCTCACGACGACCCACACCGCCAACCCTTCCAACTTCGCCAACACTGAAAGGAGGGAAGTAGTAGTGAAGCATAAACCGCTTATATGATTCCTCAATTAAATCAATACTATCAATACGCTGAGAATCAGCAACTGTTCCCAGGGTTACTATCCCCAAACTCTGTGTCTGTCCACGAGTAAACAGTGCCGAACCATGTGCGCGTGGCAAAATGCCAATCATGATATCAATTGGTCTAATGTCTTTGAGTCCCCTGCCATCTGCGCGCTTGCCTTCATTTAAAATACGCGAGCGCACCACTTCGGCATCCAAGTTGTCTACAATTTCAGAGACCAGCTTAATGGTATCAGGGAATTGTTCCTGCAACTGACTGGTTATTGTTGTAATCAGTGCGTCTTTTGCCTGCTCGCGTGCCTTCTTTTCATGAACATCTTTTAACTGTTCTATGTTAGCAAAAAATCGCTCTCGTATAACTTTCTCAAGTTCCTTATCGCTTAATTTTGGTTCATAGGACATCAGTGGCTTGCCACAGGCTTCTTTTAATGCTTCCTGTACTTCACACAGTTTTATGATATTGGCATGGGCAAATTCAACAGCTTCTATCATTTCATCTTCAGTTAAATTCTTTGCCTGACCTTCGATCATGGTCACAGCTTTTTTTGTTCCGGCCACAACAAGATCAATATCACTGTGTTCCATTTCCTGAAAATATGGATTTATCTTCCACTGCCCATTAATTCGGCCAACCCTCACAGCCCCAACAGGCCCCTTAAAAGGTATACCTGATATAATGAGTGCTGCTGATGCTGCATTTATTGCCATCACATCCGGCTGATGCTCTCTGTCAGCAGAAAGCACATAAATAATAACCTGCACCTCATTGACAAAATCATCCGGGAATAAAGGCCGTATGGGCCTATCAGCCAGTCTGCTGGTTAAAATTTCTTTGTCACTGGGTCTTCCTTCACGTTTAATAAACCCACCGGGTATCTTGCCCGCTGAGTAATGTTTTTCCCGATAATCGACCGTCAACGGGAAAAAATCCTGTCCTTCCACAACCTTCTTTGACGCAACAGCCGAAGCAAATACTATCGTTTCACCACACGAAACCGCCACGGCACCATCTGCCTGCTTTGCAAGTATTCCGGTATTAAACAGGATTACATCATCTCCAATATGTGCTACAAATTCCTTATTCATTGTATAATCCTTAACTACTTATTTTAAAATCTTTTGTACCCTTTACCTTCGTATGCCAAGTGATTTAATCAGTTCTCTGTACTTTGTTAAATCCTTCTTCTTAAGATAATCAAGAAGTCGTCTGCGTTTGCCTACAAGCTTCAGCAATCCACGTCGTGAGTGATGGTCTTTAACATGTACTTTGAAATGTTCGGTCAGATGGTTAATCCTCTCAGTTAAAAGGGCAATTTGAACCTCTGCTGATCCGGTATCCTTGTCATGCAACTGGTATTTGTTGATAATCTCGCTTTTTTCTGCCATACGACTTTTTAGTCCTCCTTACAATCACTATATTCTAATTTATTATATTCACTGTAAGTCTTATAATTCACAGTGCTATTTGCAGTCAAAATCAGTCAAGAAATAAATTATAAAAAGCAGGGGACACTTTTATTTCATTGTATCAATTTTATCAAGCTCTTCAATAAAAACTTTTTTACACCTGTACCCTTTTTCATCTTTCACAGCCAGTGCCACCAACGCTTCAGTCTCCTCAGGCACCACCCTGAATACAGGCTCACCGGTAACATATGTAATATCATCATAGCCAAGTAGTTTGCCATGTTTAATCTTTATCAATGAATCTCGTTTTACAGCTATGATACCAAAGTGACCAAGCGCTCTGAAAGGAGTAATAATTCCACGCATATCTTCACTATTTTTGTGCGATAGCTCAACGCATTGTTCCATTGTTATAGCATCCGTAACGTTGAAGTCCCCGATGGCAACCCTTCGCAACGCTATAACATGTGCCCCTGTGTGTAATCGCAAACCCAGATCTCGAGCCAGTGCTCTGATATAGGTACCCTTGCTACATGTAATGTCAAGTGTAAGCTGTGAACACGCTGTATCAAAATCTAGCACTGTAATTTTATGAATATGGACTGGTCTTGGAGCTATCGCTACCAATTCCCCTTTGCGCACCCTATCTGATGAACGCTTCCCGTTAATTTTAATGGCGGAATAATCAGGAGGAACCTGCATAATTTCCCCTGTAAAATAGGTTTGCAGGCATGATTGTATATCCTCAACTGTGCACTGAATATTGCTTTTAGAAATAACCTGACCCTCAATGTCATGTGTGTCAGTTGCCACGCCTAATTGCATGGTGGCAATATACCGCTTGTCCATACCCATAACAAAAGGCACCAGCCGTGTTGTCCATCCCAGGCATACAATTAAAAGACCTGATGCAAATTTATCCAGCGTACCTGCATGTCCACACTTTTTCACTTTCAGTGTTTTTCTGATACGATGTATAATATCAAAAGAAGTATAGCCAGAAGGCTTGTCAATAAGCAACACACAATCCTTTATATGTGGAACACTCATATATTACGTATCACTGCTTCCGCTATTATTCTTTGAAGATTCTTTTTCTAATTTTTCCAGCAGGTTGACCATATCCACACCTTCTTCAATAGATGTATCTAAATGAAAACGAATTTCAGGAATAGTGCGGATACTTAGAGCTTTACCAACTCTGTACTGGATAAATCCGCGTGCAGATTGCAGGCCAGCCAGTGACTTCTTTTTGGTGTTTTCATCACCCAGCACTGAAACATACACATCTGCATATGCATAATCTTTACTCAATTCAACATTTGTTACTGTTACAAACCCAATACGCGGGTCTTTAATCTCCGTTACTATTAACGTGCCAACAAGTTTTTTAATCTGTGTTTCTAATTTCTGTTTTCTGAATCCCATGTTTCCGGTTTATCCCCGTGAGGAATCCTCTAATTTCTTTTTTATTTCTATTATCTGATATGATTCAAAATTATCGCCTTCTTTGATATCATTGAAATTCTCTAACGTAAAACCACATTCCTGACCTGCTTCAACCTCACCTGCATCGTTTTTAAAACGTTTCAATGAATTAAGCTTACCATCATAAACAACAACACCATCACGAATTAGTCTGATGTTATCGCTTCGCTTTAATCGTCCCGTTAACACAATAGCTCCTGCCACAGTTCCAACCTTGCTGATTTTGAAAACCTGTTTAACCTCACCTGTTGATGTAATCTCCTCTTTCATTTCAGGCGACAGCATACCTTCCATGGCTGCCCTGACATCATTAATGGCATCATAGATGATATTATAATACTTAATTGACACACTTTCTTTCTCGGCAATTTCTGCAACCTTTGCTGATGGTCTTACCTGATATCCTATTATGATAGCATTTGAAGCCGAAGCCAGCATAACATCCGATTCATTAATGCCGCCCGTTGCTGCATGAATTACTTTAACACGAATATCATTGGTGGAAAGCTTCTGCAACGAATCGCGCAATGCCTGAACTGAACCATCAACATCTGCCTTGATTACAATCTTGAGTTCTTTGATCTCGCCTTCCTTAATCATTGTATTCAGGTCTTCCAGAGTTACCTTCTTTATCTTCTGGGCACTTTCAAGACGTACCAGTTCCTGGCGCTTTTGGGCAATCTGGCGTGCATATTTTTCTGATTCAACTACCTGGAACGGATCACCTGCCGATGGCACTCCGCTAATCCCAAGAACTTCAACCGGCATTGAAGGAGTGGCCTCTTGAACCTGTTCACCGATATCAGTAAACATTGCACGCACCCTTCCTGAATACAGACCAACCACAAACGGATCACCCACATGCAATGTGCCATTCTGAATCAACACCGTTGCAATAGGCCCTCTTCCCGGGTCAAGTTTGGACTCAATAACAACACCCCTTGCACGGAGTTTAGGATTGGCTTTAAGCTCAAGCATCTCTGCCTGGATTAATATTAATTCCAAAAGCTCATGGATATTTATTTTTTGTTTTGCACTAATTTCAGCAAAAAGCGTTGTGCCTCCCCACTCTTCAGGTATAAGTTCGTATGCGGTTAACTCCTGTTTCACCCTGTTTGGGTTTGCTTCAGGAAGGTCTATTTTATTTATTGCTACTATAATAGGCACATTTGCAGCTTTAGCATGATTTATTGCTTCTATAGTCTGTGGCATAACACCATCATCTGCTGCTACAACCAGCACAACAATGTCGGTTACACTTGCACCACGCGCACGCATTGTGGTAAACGCTTCATGACCCGGAGTATCAAGAAAGGTAACATATTTATCTTCAACCTTTACCCTGTATGCGCCTATATGCTGTGTAATCCCTCCATGTTCCGTTGCGACAACATTGGTTTCGCGTATTGCATCAAGCAATTTTGTTTTACCATGGTCTACATGTCCCATAACAGTAACAATAGGTGGCCGGGACACATAATCCTGGGGCCGATCCTCTTCATCAACTTTGATAACTGTTTCTTCATATAATGAGACCACTTTTACTTCAGTACCATATTCACTTGCCAGTATTGAAGCAGTATCAGCATCAATGACCTGATTAATTGTAGCCATAACACCCATTGACATAAGCTTGGCAATTACTTCACTGGCTTTGATATTCATCTTTTTAGCAAGATCCCCAACGGTAATTGTCTCGGTAATCTCTATTTCTTTTGGAGCAACAGCTTCCCGTGGCTGAGATTCTTTTTTTCGCTTCAGGAGCAATAATTTTTCTTCCAGTTCTTCCTTTTCTTTTTTTAAAAAACGTTTATCTTTATCCTTTTCCTTATCTTTGGCTTTTCCCT
The DNA here is from genome assembly GCA_029907515.1 of Spirochaetota bacterium. Taxonomy (GTDB): domain Bacteria; phylum Spirochaetota; class UBA4802; order UBA4802; family UB4802; genus UBA4802. The sequence continues at coordinate 11,526 of JARYLT010000008.1, forward strand.
TGTCCTTTTGCCGTTTCTGCAAATCCACAACTTCTTTATCAATAACCGGAACATCTCTTTTTTCAACTACTGTTGGCGCATGCTGTCTTTCAGGTCTTTGTTCCTTTTCTTCGGTCCTTGGCCTTTGTTTATCATCTTTCCTGAAATCTTTTCTGGGGAACCTGTCCTTAGGCTTGCCATGTCTTTCTTTTTTATCAAATCGCTCCTTTTTTTCCTGCTTTTCTTTTTCAACTACTCCCGTCTCTGCCCGCTGTTTCGGAGCAACTTCTTTTGAATCCTCTTTATGTTCAACAACTTCTTCAGTAGCTTCGTCTTCTTTTGCCTCAGCTTCTTTTTTTAACTCTTTTGCAACATGTACTTTTCTTTTTAGTTTTATTTTCTTCTTTAATTCCGCTTGCTGAATAAGTTTCTTTGCTTCCTGGGCTCTCTGTTCTTTTATTATCTGAATCTTCTTTTCTATAAGAAAGACATCGTCATTTGCCAGTTCAGACTGATCATCTGTACAGGGGATGCCAAGATCCTTACAGATTTTTATAACATCATCTGTTGAAACATGATTTTTTGTTGCCACATCGATAGCTTTCATTAACAAATCCCTATTAGATAAAATTATTAGCCTGTTCTTACGCCATATCAATGGAAGAGAGCAACCCGGAAACCCTACCTTTATGAATAATAGACTCTTACTTCCGTTCAAATGGCACTATCTGTACTATTCCTGCTTATCTTCCTGCTCATCTTCATAATCTTCTTCTTCAAAGTCAACATATTCTTGTATTATATTAATTATCTTTTGAGCTGTTTTTTCACCAATACCATCAATATTCATCAGATCCTCTACAGATTTTTCAACCAGATCCTCAACAGAGAAAATTCCACCCGCTTCAAGCAGAGTAATGGTTCGAGCATCAAGGCCTGGTAATTCTTCCAGCGGTGTTTCGCCTTCTGATGTTGTTGCAAATAGCTGCTCAACCAGTGCACGTGATTCACTTGAACTTAAGAATTCACGATACTGGTCCTCAGTTTTAATGTCGATATTGAACCCGCATAATTTGGCAGCCAGCCGCGCATTGTGACCGTTTTTCCCGATAGCCAGACGGTACTGATCATTGTCAACAACCGCTATGACTCCACCATCCCTGGTTTCAATAATTTCTTTGACCTTTGCCGGAGTCAGTGCATTTGAAGCCATTACCTTTTTATTGGGTGAATATTCTATAACATCAATCTTTTCACCTTCTAACTCACGGACAATTGATTGAATCCGTACGCCTTTCATCCCAACACATGCGCCCACACTATCAATGTCATCCCTGTCACTGGTTACGGCTACCTTGGTGCGCATTCCTGGCTCCCGTACAATATTTACTATTTTAACTATGCCATCATAAATTTCGGGAATTTCCATTTCAAAAAGTTTTTCAACAAATTTTGGATGAGCACGGGAAAGTACTACACTGGGACCTTTGCTGTTTTTCTGTACACTCAACACTATAGCTTTAACTCTGTCGCCTATTTTATAATGTTCAAGTGGCGACTGCTCACGTGCGGGAATTATACCTTCAGTTTTTCCCAGATCAATATAGAGTGCTTCTTTTGTTTTACGCTGGACATAGCCATTTATTAATTCATTTACTTTGTCTTTATACTCATCATAAACAATATTTTTCTCTGCTTCTTTAATCTTTTGCAAAATAACCTGCTTTGCTGTTTGTGCAGCTATACGCCCAAATGTTTCAAGAGGGTTTTCTTCCACGATGACCTCATCACCAAACTTTGCATCAGGTTTAATCTTTTGCGCTTCTTCCAGTGATATTTCTTCAGCATAATTTTTAGGCACCCGTACCACCATTTTTCGCGAAATAATCTTTACGGTATTTCTTTCTCTATCAAAGGTAATATCTACAGGTTTGGTGATGCCGTATTGTTTCTTATATGCAGACAGCATCGCTGACTGAACTATCTCCTCAATCATCTCACGGGTTATCCCTTTTTCAGTAGCAATCTGATGCAGTGCTTCAAAAAAGTTTCCACTCATACTATTCACCTTTAATAATCTAAATTTGCTTTTATGATTTGAGAATATGAAAGATTCAATACTTTATTGGTTTCATTAATAGTAACTATCTCCCCCTCTATCCCTACAAGCGTGCCTTTGAATGTTTTCCTGGTATCATCCTCCTGATAAATACCTTTAACAGGCGCTCCGGTAAACCGTAGAAAGTCTTCAATAGTTCTGAGTTCTCGCTTTATTCCCGGTGAAGAAATTTCAATAGTATAGTCATCAAGCAACTGTCCTTCATCTATACGATGGGACAACTCCTTGCTGAATTTTTCACAATCAAGATGCGATATGCCATTAATATGATCAATTTTAACTGTAATGCGCGGTGTCTTCCCATGCAAAACAAGAACACTGTCATATACACTATAGCCCAGGTCGTGAGCCACATTGTTAATTATTAACTCAAGGCTTTCATTGAGTTTCATAATAATGCTCATGTTTATTGATATATAACATTGACTAAAAAAAAGAGTGGCTTTTGCCACCCGCTTTACACACAATCGTTAACAATAAAGCAGAAAACCAACTACCTCAATTAATCAATATAGTATCATATGCTTACAATTTCAAGCTTTTTTTTAACTTTACATTCTCTGCAGGAAAAATTCTGATTTACATACTATGCCATACTAGTATATATTTTACCTGCAATAAATCAATAAATCCCTGTATATAAGGTACTGTATGGAACGTGATATTTTGCAATCAATTAAACTGGAAATTACTAAAAATCTAAAGTTTACACCATACTTACGTATATGCCTTCATCCCTTTATTGCACAATCAAAAAGTGATATTGCACATAATATACTATGTGCAGAACTATCTGCAGAGCCAGCTATTCGATTCAGTGCATTACGTACAATAACCCACTATAAACTGCCAGGATTCACAGACCTTTTCCATGCTTTATTCCAGCACTCAATAACCGATGATGAAAAGATCCAGATCTGCACATACCTTGCAACATATGGGAATAGCCAGACGGTAGAGCTTTTAAATAATTATATTATGGATAATTTCAATAAAGAATCAAACCATACAATAGTAATACAGTGCCTTGAAGCGCTGAGAATATTACGGCATCCTGACAGTAAACTCCTTGCCTCATTAAAAAGCATAATTAATGAGACAGGAACTAATGAGGTAATCCGGTACTATGCAATACGGGCATTGTCAATTTACGATGATATTCATGTACTGAGTTCAATAATTAATCAGAATGAATATACTCTTCTGGGAATTTTTGACGCCATTGCATTTATGAGCGACTATTGTATTACCAAAAAGACTCAAAAAAATGAAGCATCAGATTCATCAAAAGAAGAAAATCTTATTATAGAACTCAGGGTCTTTTTATCCAAGATGCTACCTCATTTTGATGAATTTTCAACACGGGTGAAGATTTCATGTTTGAACGCTCTTATTACATCTAAACACAGGGAGACCAACGATTATGTATTAAAAATACTTGGTGGCCAAAATGAAAATGAAAAAGAAGAACTACTTCTTTTACTCCAGCATACCATCATGTTATTACGGGATCCAGAACCGTTAATCAGGGCACTCATTTCATATGGCACTGTATCGCCCCATCATAATACAATAATTGTTGATACCATTATAAACTATTTTGAATCGTTTCAGAGCGACAGAAGCAGTACATTATTAAAAGATAAACTTTTTAATTATTTCACCGTCACATTGGATTCTTTCTTTGAACTGTATAGAAAAAATTATATGATATCAGATGTAGAAGAAAAAAATTACCCCGAAATCTTCAGGGAGGTAAGGAATTTTATACTGTTAAAATTTTCTCCACAAATTTTAAACAGAATTATTCATTATCTTAAGCATGAGAAAAATGATGAAATACATAAAATCATCACTCTTTTAACCACTTATTTGTCTTTCATTGACAGCTCTATTCGAGATCCATTTTCATCATTGGTTGAAATGCTCTATGACAGGGATCCCAAAAGCAGGGAAATTACTGCCTCACGGTTAGAAACAATTGACTTCGAAAAGCGATTTTTACAGGAACGAATTATCAGGTTATGTAATATAATAGCCAAATTAAATATTCAATCAGCTGCAACCCTCCTTGTAAAAATCTATAATTATCTAAAAAAGTATCGTGATGAGAAACTATTTGATGCATGCATACAAACATTATCCACCATGAAATACCCTTATATGCTTGGTGAACTGGAATTAATGTTATTATCAGGCGACCGTAACGACCAGCTTTTCTCACTCAAATACCTGGCACATTATACAGACCAGCAGGCAGCCTCTATCCTTTTTGAACTTTTGAAGAATACAGCAAATCTGGACCCTGAGGTGATAGTTACTGCCTTACATCTCCTGTTACAGGACGAAACTGCACAATATAAAAATTCATCTGAAATCCTAAAAAACATTGCACTGACATATAATGATATAGCCATTAAGCAAGCCGCCATACGTAATATTGGCCACTGTGGCGATGAAAAAGAGATGGAATGGCTTATAACACTTTTTACTGAAACAAATGAAATTTCTATAAAAGAAACAATACTACAATCAATTAGCAGCATCATACCCCGCTTAAGAGATTTCAATAAAAGGGCATTGTCTCAGTTCCTCTTAGATTGTTTAAAAGAATCAGGGATTCGCATCCGTATATATGCAATCGCAATATTATTACAACTCAACAATAAGGAAGTAGCAAAATATATTAAAGAAATGCTAATCATAAAAAACAGGGACATCCAGACAGAAATGCTATATATATTTCATAATTACAATACACCAGAATTTTCATATTTTCTATTATCCTTATTAAAGGAAGAATATGCAATTGCTCCTGAAACAATATCAATATTACAGAATCTACCCGCTGAAATTTCTGAGGACATTGTCAATTTTATTGGTAACATGTACAGAAAGAATGGAATTGATATTTCTCAGGCCGAAGCTACTTTAACAATCAAACCAGGCAAAATTGATACTTTAAGCGATTTCTTTATAATAACAATAACGACATATGGAGATACAAATCCAATTTTACTTGAAAAACTTGCGACCACACTCAATACTATACAATCCCTTATCCTGAATCACTGTAAAAAAAATAACCTTGTAATCCATGCACTGTTGCCTGGTTTAATTACAGTATATTCTAATAATCCTTTGAATATTGCTGATGCCCTGATAGCCATCGTACAAAATATACAGCAGTATAATGATACTTCACATATACCATTTAGAGCAATTATTCAGTCCTATAATGCCAGGGTAATACAATCAGGGCAGGATATTATAATAGTATCTGATGCACAATACACCCATGATATTTTATATAACTATGCCATCATAGATGAAAAACTATATTCTGCAATACATGATGAATTTACCTGCAATCCCCTGCCGCACATACTTGCCAATCATGCACACATTCCACTGTTTTATCTATCCAATAAAAAGAATTCGCTTGTTGAAGCACATAAGGCTCTTGACCAGATTATCCTGAACGAAAAGACAAAAAAAGAAAAAGAACAGGAGTTGCTTGAAGAAATAAAAAAAAGAAAATTACACATACAATCACAGGGCTCTGCTGATTATCTTGCTACTCTTGAAAGAGTGAACGGAATCCTGCGTAGTGAAATAAATGAAATTAATAAATATATACAAAAAAGAAGCACCGATAGAGAACTCAATACACAGGTTTCCAGGATGCTTGAAAATTTACAGAAAAAAATTTTTCTGGAAATATCAAATTTCATCATGAAATAAATTTTATCTTTGGAGGTGCTTGTTTATAACAAGTAGTATACATTATTCTACATGTTCCAATTCAGCAAACTGACGTGAAAGATTCATCTTATGCTCTATCAGTGCATATGAGTGGGTAAGAAAGAAAACATCATTTTTAAACTGCAATAATTTTTCATACTGCTCATATGCAGTTTGATAATCTTTCAGCTTAAAGGAGCTTTCGGCAAAATAGTAATGATATGCCTTGTCATAATCCCCTTTAGCCACATCTATTGACTTCAGCCATATAAGTGCTTTATAATATTCACCTTTTTTGAAATGAATTTTTGCATACCCTATGACAGCATCTGGATACTGTGGATTAATTTTTAAAGCAGCATCAAAAAATGTTACAGCCAATTCCAGTTGATTTCGATCAACATAAATATTTCCTATTTTTATTATTGCCTGAAGCTCTTTGCGGTTAATCTGCAAAGCTTTTCTGAATAAGATAAGCGCATCACCTTCTCTACCTGTTAATGCATACAGCTCACCCATTAATATGTATATCTTTGGATTTTCGGGCACAAGGTGCATTGCTTTTTCCAGGTATATACGAGCAGCATCGTATTCCCTTTTACGCATACAGGCAACACCACAATTATACAAAAAAGGATAAAACAGGGGGGCATGCTTCAATCCTTCTTTAAATATATCTATTGCACCTTGTAGATCATTGGCTACAAGCTTTTCAGCACCTTTATTATTATGCAGGGCAGCTTCAGTGTCGCCTGTGCAAAAAAGTACTCCATCCTTTTCATAAATAGTATATTTTGGATTTTGTGCGATAGTTCCTGTTAATTCATCTGAAGCAAAACAAAAACTACTGGACAGCAAAATTAACATTGCAATCTTCAATGGTAAAGGAAGCATGCTACCTTTGCTCCATGTACTGTAACTGTTGCAGGATATGCTTCACTGCATACAGGCATTGCGTACTGGCATCGTGGATGGAAATGACATCCTTTTGGGGGATTTTCAGGCGAAGGGATTTCACCCTTAACAACTGAGAATGAATGCTTGGAAGGTTTTATATCCGGAATCGAAGCAATTAAACTACGAGTATATGGATGCAGTGGTTTTTTATACAGTTTATCGGAAACATTTTCTTCAACAATTTTGCCCAGATACATTACCCCAACTCTGGTGCTTATATGCTTTACAACTGCCAGATTATGCGCAACAAAGAGATATGCCACACCTAACGTTTCCTGCAAATCATTCAGCAAATTTAATATCTGTCCCTGAATCGATACATCAAGAGCTGATATAGGTTCATCAAGAACCACAAATGAAGGGCTCAATGCCAGAGCCCGAGCAATGCAAATACGCTGCCGTTGCCCTCCACTGAACTCATGAGGGTATCGTGAAGCATGGCCTGCATCAAGGCCAACCATTTGTAACAGATTATATGTTTTTTCCTTCACTTCCTCTTTTGAAAAGCTTTGGTGAATACGCAGAGATTCAGATACAATCTTTTCAACAGTCATACGCGGATTAAGCGAACCATACGGATCCTGGAATACTATCTGCATATTTTTCCTGAACCTGCGCAAACCATCTTTTGACAATATGTGCAATGGTGTATTTAAAATATCTATTTCACCACTGTCGGGCTCAATGAGGCGTAGTAATGTACGTGCCAGCGTTGTTTTGCCACATCCGCTTTCACCAACAAGCCCATAAGTGGTTCCCTCAACAATCGATAAACTAACTCTATCAACTGCCTTAACAATCGACTTCTTCCCCAAAGCACCTTTTTTCATGGTAAATGTCTTAACAATATCACGTACCTGAACAACACAATTGCCGTTTCCCATTATTAAATAATTATCTCCATCTAACTAGAAATTTCCAAACCCATACTTAATGTTATATGATTTGATAAAACATTCAAAAGATTCATTGTCAATATAAAAATAATTGAATAATTACGTACTATGATTAATATAAATTATAGTGTAAACTCTAACTAATCAAGCTTGACAACCAGATATGCTAATTCATGAATATTATATGAAACCCTTACAAAGGAGTAATAGAGATATGGGGAATTTAAAATCAAAAAGAATTTTTTCGTTTTTTTTACTTCTTACCATACTTTTCAGCTTGGGGTGTGCTACTATATATCGCCAACAAAAGAAAAAAATGAATGAGAATTATTATGAAGGTATACAACTGTATAAAAAAGGGAATTATGCACAGGCAAAGGAACGTTTTGAAACAGTACTTTCCATTGACCCCGAACATACTGGAGCACGCCAGTATTTAATAATTACTACAGAAGCCTTGCAGAAACGTGCCCAAAAATATTACGATGCCGGTATTACCTATAAGCGTAGGGGTGACCTCGAAAACGCACTGCTGCAATTTCTGGAAGCTGAAAAACGTGATCCTGAATATAAAGATGTCAAAACACAAATTGCAAATATCAGGAATTCAAATTATGCTCAGAAGAAATATGATTATTATTATATCACTGCCAAAAAACAATTTGACAAAAAGCAATATATTGCAGCTTACAAAAGTGCAAGCAGGGCAGAAGTTTTTAACCCTGATAGCCTGGAATTAACTACTTTAAAAACACGGATAAATAATCAGTTAGATAATGCCTCTTATCCGTATACCTCAAAAGCTGAAGAAGCTCGTAAAAAGAATAAGTTTGATACAGCAAAAACATACTGCAACAAGGCACTAAAAGTAAATCCATGGGATGAAAAAGCAAGGAATATTCTTAAAGATATTTATAGAATGGAGAATCTTAACGAAATGTATGCCAATGGTGAAAAGGCATACCGTACAGGTGACCTTATAACAGCCTACCGGTTATTTAAAAGAGTGGACAATGAAGAGCCAGGTTATCGCAATACTTCTAATTATTTATCAACCATCAAATCAAAACTGGAAGGTAATATTAACACCTACTATAATAATGGTGTAGCATACTATGAACAGGATAATTTTGAAGCTGCTATTGCTGAATGGGATAAAGTGCTTTTAATAGACCCTGACCATCAGAAAGCGCGGGAATACCGTGAAAGAGCTGTAGCAAAATTAGAACTGCAAAAAACATTACGGTAATACCAGGACTATATACACCCGCTTCCAAATTTTGGGCACTATATAGCATTATATTTCACACAACCTTCTGCAAAGCCTTTCCTGATACCAGGTGTTTGATTCCTTCATCAAGCCCTTCTAAGGTAAGTTCAAACATAGGGAAGATATTCTTAATCATGCGTGTTGTCTGTATATAATCCCATGAGCGTTTGGGGATTGGATTAAGCCATATTGAATGCTTAAACGTTTCACGCAAGCGTTGCAGCCACACAATCCCTGGTATATCATTGTGATACCAGTAATCGATAGCTCCGTTTACCCAGGTAAGCTCTGAAGGAGCCATTTCAGCATCACCAACAATGATAAGTTTATAATCCTTATCAGCATTCTTTAAAAAATCGGCAGTGCTTATAGATTCAGAACGTTCAATATCTTTCCACAGGTCCTGATACACACAGTTGTGGAAATAGTAATATTTTAACTTACTTATCTGTGATGATGCAGCTGAAAAAAGGCGCTCAACTAACCGTGCATACGGCGTCATTGATCCACCAACGTCCATGAGTAAAATAAGCTTTGAGGCTTTTTTCTCTTTTTTCTTCCATATTAGCTCTAACTCACCGGCGTTGCGGCTGGTAGCATCAACGGTTTGTTCAACATCTAACTTTTCTTCAGGGCCGATAGGCAGAAGCGAACGCAGATGTGATAATGCCACCCGCATCTGTCGAGTGTCAAGAACCACCTGGTTAGAGTAATTCTTAAACTCACGCTTTTCAGCTATCTGTACTGCACTTTTGTTACGTGAAACACCCTGCCCAATCCTGATGCCTGCCGGATTATACCCCCAGGCACCCTGCGTGGAACGGCCACCAGTACCAATAGCTTTATTGCCACCAACATGATTTTTATAGTGCCCCTGGCGCAGTTGCTCTTCAAAGTTTCGCAGTATTTCATCTAAATTTAGCTTTTCAATCTGACGCTTTTCCTCTTCGGTGAGGTGTAACTCTTTTACTTTTTTTAAGCCTTCCAAAATCTTTTCAAGCAGTTCATCCGTTGTTTCTACATCCTTGAATGTATCAAGGAATGCAATATCGTATCTATCGTAAAACACCTCATTTTTTACAAGGATAGCCCGTGCCATATAATAGAATTTGGTTAAGCTTGTATCATTCAGATTTAAAGCCAACGCTTCATGCAGTGCAATCCACTCATGAATTGATACAGGCACACCCTGTGCTTTAAGATTGAAGAAAAAATTAATAAACATCGCGTGTCCTTATACTGCTATTATACGCATAATGTGTTTTTCCTGAATTAACAACTACATCAATATCTTCTTTCTTCTTCAAAAGAGTACCAATAAAAGGCAATTCATCTTCTATCTTTTTGACAGGTACTCCACCAACCATAAGCGCCTGAATCCAGTCAACAAGCTCGCTGGTTGAGGGTTTTTTCCGCAACATATCAAACTGCCGTATCCAGTAAAATTTCTTCAAACATTCACGTAAAAGTTTCTTTTCAATATTAGGGAAATGCACCCGCACAATCTTTTCCATAAGTTCCTCATCAGGAAATGCTATATAATGGAATACACATCTTCGTAAAAATGGATCAGGCAACTCTTTCTCGCTGTTGGATGTAATAATTACAATAGGGCGGTGTTTTGCTGTTATTGTTTCGCCTGTTTCAGGTATATAAAAATTCATAATGTCAAGCTCATGTAACAGGTCATTGGGAAACTCAATATCAGCCTTGTCTATTTCATCAATTAACAGTACCACCTGGTCTTCTGATGCAAACGCTTCGCCTAACTTCCCTAATTTAATATACTGTTTAATATTAGAAACATCCTTATCGCCAAATCGAGCATCATTCAAACGCTGCACTGTATCATACACATAAAGCCCTTCCTGAGCCTTTGTTGTTGATTTAATATTCCATACTAAAAGCCTTTTACCCAGTCCTTTTGCAATAGAATGTGCAAGCAACGTTTTGCCTGTGCCCGGTTCACCTTTTACCAGCAACGGGCGTCCCAGAGCTATCGACACATTTACATTATCTTTAAGTTCCTGGGAAATAACATAATCTTCGGTTCCGGTAAAATAATTCATCATGCACCTCAATATACTTTTTTTCACGATAGTTTATTAGAAAGCTGCAGCATGCATAGCATATGGCTATAAAAAGCAGAATGCCATTTACTATCTATAGTTACAGTGTAGTGCAAAATCAGTTAAAAACAAAAAATTACACTGTTATGTTCCAATACACTGAACCATGACCTTTCGTGTACGCGGGCCATCAAATTCGCAGAAGAATATCCCCTGCCAGGTACCCAGTTGTAAACAGTTATTTTCAACAATTATAATAATAGAACATCCTATAACAGAAGACTTGATATGAGCAGGTGAATTGCCCTCCACATGGGCAAAATGCAATGATTCTAATTTAAGGTGCGACAATCCCATAAGAATGTCTTTAGGAACAGTAGGGTCTGCATTTTCATTTATAGTTACCGCCGCCGTGGTATGGGGAATGTACACACAGCATAACCCACTTTTTACATTTTCTTTTGCCACTACCTCTGCAACCTTTGCAGTGATATCAATCAATTCTACTTTTCGTGTTGTCTGGACCTGAAATGTAACCATAACACTTTACCACCCCTGTTCACTATTGAAATATACATACTAAATTTTTCAAGTTATTTTCCCCATATAATATTGTTGACATACATCACATAGTATCCGTATATTTAATTTAAGAGTATCTCAATGAAAAAGATAGACAAAACAAAAGAAAACATCAAAGTCGATGAACTTGATGAGAGAACCCGCAAGCAAATGTTTGAAAAATTTGTTCAGGCGGGAGGGAAAGTTATCCAGGAGCGTGAAAAGCCAACCACCAGGAACAGTAAAACTATAAAACCTGCTTCAAGAGTAGTACGACAATCACAAGCAAAAACACCACCCAAAGAATCAAAGCAGCCAAAAATACAATCAGATGAAATTTTTGAAACCTGGCTGCAAAAAAAACTTTCCAGGTTACTTATTCGCCTTCGTCTGTTCTTTCTTGGAGTTACTTCACTTTCTGCTGAGTACTGTAAACCTCGTTTTATGGATAACCTTATCCATACATATAAAACAGCACTTCTTCAATTTCAAGTACAGTATTATCACATCTTCAATCCACAGTACAGCAAGCAGGTTATAGCCAAACTGGATCAGATAAACCCCCTTTATTACGAACTGATTGTGATGATTTCAAATATTTTTGACAGAACACGATTTAATGAAATTGAAGCCCTTCAACAATCAAATGATATGGTACATGTGCAAAAATTAAGAAACTATCTCCTACCCATGTATAAAAGCCTCTACATTCTTTATCCGTACATCGAATTAATTGAATTAGCTTACCGCAATGCATTAGAAATACAGGCATCAGTAGAAAATCAAAAATCTACATCGTATGAAAAGAGGAAATATATCCGCAACAGCCTGTATATTACATTTTACAAATTTTTACCCCGGCTTCATATCCTGTTCTGTCATTACTATAATGTCTATATTGATATAACAAGCCCCTATATCAGAACTATCTTACAAATAAATGATAGCGATCTGCCCGGCAAACGTAAAGCAGTAAAGCCTGGTGAAAAAGAAGAAGAACAACAACAAACACAGGAAGAGCAAAAAGAACCTTCAGAAATTCCGCAACACATTGCAAAAGGGCTTTCGCTTATGAATATAAGCACCAGTGATATAGCAGCACTATTTTCCAGGGATTCGTATGTACAGGCAAATCCAGCAGACAAAGCTATTATTACCTATGCACTTTTTAAAAAATTTGACGATGAATTTTCCATTATACTCACCACAAATAAAATAAAATATAATATACAGTTCACCGATGCAGGTAAAATAGATTACAAAAACAAGCTTACAGATTGCTATAATGAATTGCGCAAAGTAACTGAAAGCTTTGAGGAATACAAACATGTTCTTGAAACCTACGAGCGCATACGTGCTGAAAAGCCAATCAACAATGCACAGTATATTGAATATACAAAACGCTTAACACAGCTTGAAAAAAAGAAAAAGGTTGAATCAAGAAATATGCGCATGACCACAAAAGCCATCATGGACAGGATTGCCGCTGAACTTGATGTTCTTATCCGTGACATGGATGAAGAAAATAAAATTATTGAAAACCCTCAAGATTTTCTTGAGTTTGATGTCAATGTTGAAGCAGTTCATCTGTTACAAAACAAAAAGGTGTATGAAGCAATACACCTGGCTTACTTTTATGCCTGTGCACTTTCTTACCGGCTTTCTGAAGGTGACCTGGCAGGTGATATTGAATTTAAAGATGGCGAGGCGCCTATTGGTATTGGCCAGCAAATAAATGTAACTGGCACAGTATCACAGGAAGAAAAAAAACAAAACCAAACCTCAGTTATTAAGGAGCTTGAAGACCTTTTTTAAACGCAGCCATGTGAAGCTTTCGCCCTTTTCGTATTTCTTCTGGTGTTTCGCATAACGTTGGATCAGTAAATGGTACAGCTTTAGGATTTGTTTTCAAATATAACCAGTAGCTGTCATCAAGAGGCTCAATTTGTATATTTTTTTTAGTGGCGATAGTTCCTTCTTTTTTTCTGCCCACCTCTGGTCCTTTGCCAACAATAAAACCTGCCTGTTTCATTGCAGTTCGTATATGCATTGCAGCCGAATAGGTTGTAACAATACACTCATCGTTGCAGAGTGAATAAAGCTTCTTGAAAAAATCCACTGTCCACAACTCAGGATTTTTTGCTGGAGAGAATGGATCATGAAATACAGCATCAAAGTAATTCGCAGGTAAATGCGATAGTAACTGGCGGGCATCTCCATACAGCACACTATGGCTGAAATAATCTGTGATTACTGTTTCACCACGTGCTGATCGTTTTAATAGATCATAGATTGTATCTCTTTCATCATGGAAGTAAACATATTCCATTGCAGACAGTATATCAGTATTCTTTTCAAGTGAAATGATGGCATAAAAAACAGTATGGTTTTGTTTCAGTGCTTCAACACAAAGAGCAAGCACATTATAGCCAAGACCAAAACCTATATCAAGAACATATACCTGACCCCGTTTAGTAAGCACCTTTGAAGGAATAACATGCATATACAGTGCTTCCTGATATGCACCGGAAAGCGAATGCATTGCCTCATTATAGGTGTCATCAACTACGGTTATGGTATTGTCTTCTGTGGTCACAGTTTTAAACTGCATAAACTAACTATTACCTGCATTGTAACAAAGATGCTATCTCATCATCCAGCGTATAATCCACTATAACCATATAGCCATCTTTTCTTTTTTCAACAAGCACAAGCTTCCGTGACACTACATGGCTGTCAGATTGGGCATACTGCTTTTTATTAATTGCCATTGCATTGCTGATAATTGCCTGGCAACGCTGATCTGCAATTTTCACTGCTTCTTGTGATATAGTATCGTTATTCAATTTCCCTGTGGGCAAAGAGTTTTTGGTTAATAAAACCACAATACGTACAGTATTTTTATTAATGCAACCTTCCTTTCTTATATTTTCACTGTCAGATGAGCATGATTGCAACAAGATAAGAGCAAATACACAATAAAAGTATACTATACATTTTTTCATTACATTATTCCTGACAATCATTTGTCATTTATTAGTATATTGTTCAAGTCGCTTCATAAAAATACCTTCATTTAACCCTTTAATTTTTATCTGCTTATTCCTTCCCTTTTCACCACGGACAATTTCAATAGATGATTTGGGAACATGTACTATTTCCGCCAAAAGTTCAACCAGCGCTTTATTAGCTTTGCCATCAACTGGTGGAGCATTCAGGTGAATGCGTAAAACACCGTTTTCAAGCTGCGCACTGTTTTTTGATGATTTGGGGATAACTTTCACAGTAATAATGCATTCTTCCATGAAATCACACAGTGTTTTTTTAATTTACGTATAAAAAAGAAAGAGGATGAAATTTCGGGAATTTCACCCTCTTTCTTTTCTGGATAACCTTTACCCTTACTTGTGGTACATCTTGTACCAAACTGACTTTCCGCAAGAGTACTTGCGGCTAGAACAGTAAGAATTTAGAGTTGTAAATAACCTAAAACTTACTCTTCGTTATATAATAAAATATTCTTTGAGTAAAAAGTCAAGCATTAAGAAAATTTTTTTATTAGAGACATAAAAATTTTTATTATTTTTAAACTTGTCTATATCAATGCATCCTGATGCATAGTATTCAGAATTCAGTAGATAACTAAATAATAGTTATTGTACTACACCATAAAATGGGCAAACCTCTATCACCAATTTTACAGCATGTCCCAAATAAAGAATACTATACTCAAAAAATAGTTTAGTGATTGATGAAATTTTTAATTACATTACCGCATAGACGAAAGATTTAACAGCCTACTTTTAATAAATTAAAAATTTTTGTTTATAGTACTGTTTATAGTGAATCTTTCTTGACAAATAAACCGACCTGTCAGTATTCATTAAACCTGTACGTGCTATACACTTTTAAACAAATTTAATATAAACTGATTCAACAAATAATTACTTATTCCGGAGGTATTATATGTTTTCTGTTATACGTGTAATGTTATTTTTTACATTGATTGCTTTAACTACAGGCTGCTCATCCCTTGGCATGCGAAATATCCCCCTTGATGAACTAAAACCAAAATATGCAAATGAGGCTTCCCGCTTTATCCTTATTAATGATACAACCATTCACATCAGAGATGAAGGCAAAAAAGATGGTCCTGTTTTGCTGCTCATTCATGGGGTCTGTGCATCATTACATACATGGGATGGATGGGTAGATATATTGAAGGATCATTTTAGAATTATCCGATTTGATATCCCCGGTTTTGGATTATCAGGGCAAATACCATCTAACAATTATACTCCTGAATACAGTGTCGATTTACTAAACAAAGCAATTGAACATATGGGTATTAAGAAACTTTCCATTGCAGGAAATTCATTAGGAGGCTTTATTGCATGGAAGTTTGCCATTACACATCCTGATAAAGTTGAAAAACTCATCTTAATTGATTCTGTCGGATATCCGCAGGAAATGCCCTGGCTATTGAAATTTTCCACAAATATTTTTGTCAGACCATTTGCACGAATAGGCATGCCACGATATTTTATCAATAAAGCTGTCCATGAAGTATATGGAGATCAGAGCAAAGTCACTGATGCAATAGTTGACAGATATTTTGAACTATCGCAAAAAGAAGGAAATAGAAGTGCCTGGATAGATGTTTTTATGGTAATGAAAGACTATTCCAAAAGAAAAGATCTTTCAAAAGGCCTTACTGATATACAATGTCCTATCATGGTAATGTGGGGGACAAAGGATATCTGGATACCCTATACTACCGAATTTCCTAAATGGCAAAAAGACCTTCCTCATGCAGTTTTTAAAGTGTATGAGGGTGTTGGGCATATACCAATGGAAGAGATACCCGAACAAACTGCAAAAGATGCTTTTGAGTTCTTAACGGGGAAAAAGCTTTTCACGGCTAAACAATAATAGTATTGGGATAGGGGGCGATAGTTCTTATTACTAAAAGAGAATTTTTTTATACTGTGTTAATATCATTGGCCCCCAGCTTTATTTTTCTGCCCTCAAATGTCAGTATATTGTTATTCACCAGATACTCAAGAGTGACAATAATCCACCCTTTTGCTAACCATCTCCGCTCTAATGAGCGGGGATATATACTATTTAAAAGTCTGGCAAATGTTATGCCATGTGTTTCATTTGCAACAAGGGAGTACACCTGCCTGGTGCGTAGCTTTCGGTATTCTATAATTTCTTTTATTCTTTCTTTTGGATTATGGATAGTGCTGCCGTGAGCGCTCAATATTAGTTTTAAATTGGGCAGGCATAAGCACGCTTCAAGAGTATCAAAATATTCCTGCAGGTTGGAACGAGGCGGACCAAGCCAGGTATAAATGCTTCGCAGGATATTGTCACCTGCAAATAGGATACCTTCTTTGTTATCATATAACATGATATGGTCATTGCAATGACCGGGTCCATGTATGATAGTAAAGTTATACCCATTTATTGCAATAGTTTCGCCTGGCCTTACCGTAGTGTCATGCGATTGCAGGAATGCAATACCATATACTTTTTTATACATGGTTCTGAAAACAACCTGAAGTGGTAATTCTGATATACGCTCAAATACTGTAGAGTACCGGTATTTTTGCAATGTGCTCAATTTATATGAATTTCTATATGCATGTTTATTTGATAAAACACTGGCCATTTGCTCAGTAAGCATAACCTTAAGCCCGTAATGACTCTTCAATTGCTTTAATCCTGAAAAATGATCAGGATGCGAGTGGCTTGGCAATACCCGTAAAATCCGCCAGTTTTTATTACGGTTCTGTATAGAGTTAATTGCATCACCTACCAGGTGTATTGATGTATCATCCCCATAACCAGCATCAAAGATCAAACCATCATCACCGGCAATGATATATACATTGACAGGGGGAGCAATTCTGCGTGGCTTGGACTGAACTATTTTAAAAATCCCAGGGTATATTTCTTCACAGGTACCCATTACCATGCACCATCACGTTTACTTTTTAAAAACCAGGCAATGCCATTCGTCCATGATGTTTTTATCAACAAGTGTGCAATACTTTTGCATTAATGCAATAATTCCTTGTGCCCAGCGGTCATGGATGCCGCTGGCTATTAACGTTCCACCTTTTTCAACCAGAGACGCTATTGCAGCAGCATTTTTTTCAATAATATCCGATAGCAAATTTGCAACAACAATTGTATACTGTGTTTCACTTCTCACTTTTGCAATATCAGAAACAAAAAAATTAATTCTGTTACACCCATTGTATGCTGCATTTTCCTGTGCACGCTGTATTGCCAGTGGATCAATATCAAATGCATCAATGGTGCCAAACCCAAAAAGCTCTGCTGCTATGGCAATAATTCCAGTACCGGTGCCAATATCACACAGTGAATACAACGAACGTTTTTCTGGTGCGATAGTATCTGTAATGGACTCAAGTGTTTGAATACACATGCGTGTGGTGGGATGGGTTCCATCACCAAAGGCATCCTTTGGATTAATGGCAATGGTGTATTTGTATGAGCTATCGCACATCTTTCCTTTTGTTGCTGGATAAATAAATACAGAAGGGGTTACTGCTATACCATTGAACGAATCAAGATAGCGGTATTTCCAGACTTCTTCATCAAGTGTTTGTATGAAAAGAATATAATCACGCGCACATGCAGGGATTTCTTCCTCAGAATTGAACAGGGCAATTACTGCTTTTTTATCATATAATATGGATATACTCTGGGCATGCTCTTCAAGCTTGTTGCTCAATTCTTCATCAAGGTCAGCAGTAAAATACACCTGAAACATGCAACATTACCCACAACGTGAAAAACCACACATACGACATACTGAACAGCCCGATTCAAATTCCAGTGGGCCGTGACATTCAGGGCACACACCCACCATAACCGTTTCGCTTCCTTTGCCGTTTGTTTCTGCTATATTTTTATACATGTCCTCAATGCTTTCACTTTGCTGAGCATCAGGATTTATATAGCGCTCCATGGCTTTTGCTATTGCATCAGCGCAGGAATAAATCTTGCCGCCCTTAACCCATGCCTGGTTTGGACAGCGCACACCTTTAAGCTGCTTGATTATCTGCTGTGGTTCAATACCGGAACGCAGCGACAGCGAGATTAACCTGCTCACTGCCTCCGTCTGACTTGCTGCACAACCACCGGCTTTACCCATGGTGGCAAATACCTCAAACAAGCCATGCTCATCTTCGTTGATAGTGACGTACAAT
Organism: Spirochaetota bacterium; assembly: GCA_029907515.1. Lineage (GTDB taxonomy): Bacteria > Spirochaetota > UBA4802 > UBA4802 > UB4802 > UBA4802. The sequence continues at coordinate 30,368 of JARYLT010000008.1, forward strand.
GATCCACAGCCGGTATTCATCTTTAATGTTTTGCCCCAGGTAACTTCCTTACGTGGACGCGGCTGTATTTTTAATACCGGGCGTTCCAGAGGCTTTTCTTTTTCAACCTGCAATACCTGTGATTCTCGTGATCCATCACGGTATACTGTTATGCCCTTACATCCCAGTTCAAACGCCAGTTTATATACGGTTTCAATATCCTGCAGTGTTGCAGAATTGGGGAAATTAACAGTTTTAGAAACAGCATTATCAACAAACTCTTGAAAAGCAGCCTGTATGCGTACATGCCACTGAGGCGTAATATCATGTGCGGTAACAAAGATTGCTTTTATATCATCGGGGACTTCGTTGATATGAGCTACTGAACCTGTTTTTGCAACCTTCTGCATCAGTTCTTCGCTGTAGATACCTTTCTGTTTGCAATATTCCACAAACAGCGGATTTGACTCAACAAGCTTATTGTTATCAAGCACATTGCGTACATAGGCAAGGGCAAATATTGGTTCAACACCACTTGATGTACCGGCTATAATACTTATGGTGCCCGTTGGAGCTATTGTGGTGGTAGTAGCATTGCGAAGAGGTTCCTGCCCTTTTTCAGCATACTCTGAAAGCGGAAAGTTTGGGAATGCGCCACGCTCCTTTGCCAGAGCACGTGAAGCCTCTTTAGAAGCTTCCTGAATGGTTGCCATAACATTCTTTGCAATGCTCAATGCCGCCTCAGAATTATATGGAATACCAAGCGCTACGAGCATGTCGGCAAAACCCATAACGCCAAGTCCAATTTTACGGTTGGCTTTTGTATTTTCTTCAATCATGGGAAGAGGGTACTTATTTACATCAATTACATTATCAAGAAAATGCACTGCCTTATAGGTTAAGTCTTTTAATAATTCATAATCGATAGATGCTGCACCACCATTATGCACCACACATCGGGCCAGGTTAATTGAACCTAAATTGCATGATTCATACGGCAATAGTGGTTGCTCGCCACAGGGATTGGTGCTTTCAATAAGACCAATTTTCTTTAATACATTCTTTTCATTTATCCTGTCAATAAACACTATACCCGGCTCACCATTTTTCCATGCCATTTGCACAATAAGTTCAAACACTTCACGTGCCTTTAGCTTTCCTGCTGACTTTCCACTTCGTGGATTAATAAGATCATATTCTTCATCATTTTCAACTGCTTTCATGAAGGCATCACTTACTGCCACTGAGCAGTTAAAATTGGTAAGTGCATCATTTTTTTCCTTGGCACGGATAAATTCTATGATATCAGGATGTGTAACATGCAATATTGCCATATTTGCACCACGTCGAGTACCACCCTGCTTGATGGTTTCTGTGGCAGCATTAAATATATTCATAAAGGATACGGGACCACTGGATACCCCTTTGGTAGTCTGAACTACATCATTTTTGGGCCGCAACCTGGAAAAAGAAAAACCAGTGCCCCCACCACTTTTATGAATTAATGCCATATACTTTATTGCATCAAATATACCATCCATGGAATCTTCAACTGGCAACACAAAACACGCAGAAAGCTGACCCAGTGGCCTGCCTGCATTCATTAATGTTGGGCTGTTTGGTATAAAAAGCAGGTCAACCATCATTTCATAAAATGTGGTTGCTACCTGATTAACATGTCTTGCATCTTTTCCGTACAACAAATCGGCTGAAGCAATGTATTTTGCAATGCGCTCAAACATCTGGCGCGGTGTTTCAATAACATTTCCTTCCTCATCTTTTGCCAGATACCGCTTTTCAAGAACTATACGAGCATTTTCAGTAAGCTGAGGCTCTTTATCAGAATGTATTGTTATTTCATTCCAGTTCTGTACTTTTGCACTCACACAAATTCCTCCATAAAATAATAATACACAGTTATATACCTGCAAATAATGTATTCAATTATAAAAAAATAATCAATACTACTATGAAATACTATGATTATGCGGGAATCAAAAATACTAAGTACGTATTAATATTTGTCAACAACCATTTATTAAAAAGTTATACTCAACCATACGCTATCGTTAGCTGAAGAAGTTATATTGGCAATCAGGGTTTAATTAACTCTGTTCCACCATTGAATAAAATTCTTTAAAAAGATATCGCGAATCGTGAGGACCTGGATTTGCTTCAGGATGATACTGTACACAGAATAAAGGCAGTTTTTTATGACGTAATCCTTCAACAGTGGTATCGTTACAGTTGATATGTGTTATCTCAATATCCGGAATCTTTTTTGTGGATTCATAATCCACGGCAAACCCATGATTCTGCGAGGTTATTTCAACTTTTTGTGTTAATACATTTTTTACCGGCTGATTCCCACCCCTGTGGCCAAACTTCAATTTATACGTCTTAGCCCCCAAACCAAGCGCCAGCAACTGATGCCCTAAACATATCCCAAAACAGGGTATCTCAGTCTTAAGAATATCTTTCACCAATACCTTTGCATAATCAACTGCATCGGGATCCCCGGGACCATTTGACAAAAACACACCTTTAATAGTAGTATTTTTTAATACTTCCGATAACGGTGTGATGCCTGGATATACAGTAACATTAAACCCTTCAGCGGTAAGCAGCCGTAAAATGTTGGTTTTAACACCAAAGTCAAATACAGCAATAGTTGGCGCCGTGTCACGGTGTGTACCAAATGTATATGGTTTCTGGCACATGACATTGCGGGTTAAATCAAGTCCAGCCATGGACGGATGAGAAAGCACCTTTTCAAGTGCTCCAGCCTTATCCAGAAAAATGCCTGCACGCATTGCCCCTTTGTCACGTATATGGCGGGTTAATTTTCTGGTATCAACACCTTCAATGCCGGGAACCTTATATTCTTTCAGATAGTCATCAAGTGAACGTTTAGCTCTGAAATTGGAGTATGTTTTGCTATATTCTTTAACTACAAATCCTGCAACCTGAACACGCGATGATTCAACATCCTCATCATTTACACCATAATTACCAATCATGGGGTACGTCATGGCAACTATCTGACCGTTGTATGATGGGTCGGTCAAAACCTCCTGATACCCACTCATAGAGGTGTTAAATACCACCTCGCCCAACGCTTCACCTTCCCAGCCAAATTGAGTGCCCTCAAATGTTGTTCCGTCCTCTAATATAAGAAATGCTTTTTCAGGCATAACCTACCTTTCTATTATCAGTTTGTATATCCATTATATTGCAACAGGGTTTTGCTTCAATAATTTTTAGAAAAATATGTGTAAAAACACAGTTCATTGCCAAAGCTACTCATCCCAACATTAATGGGGGTAATATTGTGCGATAGTTCATAGGAATAAACCGTATATGCTGGAGTGGCAAGCCATGCATGGAAAAGCTCCACCACTTTTATCCCTGCTAATATACCAAGCAGTATATTTCGGTTACCAGCCTGCTTATATGCAACCACTCCTCCCAGTGTAAATTCAGAAAGCCAGTAGCCATATCCCCACAATCTATTACCTTTATAGAAAAGACCTCCTCCCGGAACTATCGCCGAAACAAGAACTGCCGTTACATCCTTATCTGCAAAAAATGGCGGTAGATACCGGTGCCTTTCGTATGCATACGCCAGCTGATCAAAAAACGCCACCGTATACGTAACTGGAAGGGTTGCCCACAGATACACATGCAGCCGATACTGTGCATCCGTTTTGTCACGATCCTGTATCCATGGAAAAAAATTGACTTTCCCCTTCCCAAGCGCAGGAACAAGTCCTAACTGCATCATCACTGCAGCTGCACCTGTATACACCCCCTCCCACCGTGGCTCAGTATGCGTAAACCCCAGATAATGTGTTGCCAAAAATGCGCCGTATCCTGGAAGCAGGATATTACCAAATGGATTAACAACACAACAGGCTTCAATTGCACGTTTGCTGTCACTATCACCTTTTAACAATTCCTTGCCCGAACGCTCAAAGACTACATTTTCATGAATCTTTGCAGTGATAGCTTCAAGCAAATCCTTTTTACAAACAGTGGAGTTTAATGCAAGCATATCACCTGAAGTATAGTCACCATCAAGCTGTACCAGCGCTGTATAGCGACGCACAACGTGGACGGTGCATTGTTTTCCGTTTACCAGTGTATATGTTTTTTCGGCAAGTCCATGCCATTGCCCGGCATTGACAACATAGGTACGCGCATCAATTTTTGTTTTTACAGTGCACTGTAATACATCCTGATGGCGCTTGATAATCTCCCGTTTAACTTTCAGAGGAATATTTCTGGCAATGGTTCCCTGCACTGTTACTGTTTCTTCCTTAAACGCTACTTTGTCATCCAGCGGTTTAAATGAAAGTTCACAGTAATACACCGGGCCCACCAGAAACACCCGCATATATACCAGTAACGATACCCCATACAGGTGTGCTTTGCCAATAATATCACCTGGTGCTTGTACATCCGTCATGCTGACGAAACTTTCAGCATCAGCCGGTACAAGCTGCTTGCATTCCTCAAAGGCTTCCTTTACCGCGTTTTGCGTTATGCTGCTCAAAGCTTGTATCATTGGTGTCTGTATGCTTGTATTAATGATAATGACATCAACAGGCATATCATCTGCATACACTGCTTTCATGCATAGCATTGCATACACTGGCAGCAAACATATTATTAAAAATGCATTGCGCATGATATTCCAATTACCTTTTCATAAGGGTTTATTCTAAAATCAGGGGAAACATCTATAGAGCTCATTTCACTGGTTACTGATAGTGCATATGGAACTGATACTGTATGAACTATCTCCACAATTTTTATAAGCGATAGTAACCCGGCAAAAGCATACATTGCTTTTGCATGAGAAGAACCCGTAGTATAGCTTTTATTCTGCTCATCCCAGCTCTGTGGCTTTGCATAGTTATACAGCAATCCATACACACATATATTGGTCAGATGAAAATAAACATAGCCCCACAGGCGATTGCCTTTATAAAACATGCCACTTCCAGCCCCTATCAGAGCAAGATAGATTTCAGTAGTTGAGGAGCCCATGGTTGGCACCTGTCCCTGATATAAACGCGCCTGCTGCAGGTATTGATGTGAAAATGCATCAACAAAAGAAGGCATGCCACAGGCAAGGAGCATATACCAGGCAAAGTAATATGATGCCATCTGGTTACGCGAAATATCATTGTGATGTTTCTTTAACTCAGAAGGTCTGTTAACAAAACCCCAGATTTCAAGACCAATATAGGGCACCACATTACCTGCCCACAGGAGAAGCCCCCCATAATCTTCACTGGTATAGTAACCAAACAACGGGACAACAAGTGGCATTGACGCACTTGCAGGAACAGTAAAAGCCATCAATATACAGCTATCCTCAACCTGTGACTTTTTAAAGACAATCTCTTTCTTTCTGCCGTAGTAGAAGTTTTTTATACTGTCAGCTTCCTTTTTAAAATTAATAAGAATTATTGAATCATCTGGAACTGTAGTAGCTACTGTATTGTTAAAAACATCAACTCTGCCTCCACGAACCAGCACCGTATAATTGTCATACACAGTCTGTAGTGTATAAAAAGTATATGTGCCACTAATTACATAATCACCAGTAACAGTATTATTTTTCACTGTGAGAGGTACTGTATACTGCTCACACAGCTTAGCAATAAACTGCGATGCTATTTCCTCTGCAATGTAGCTTGCTTCACGGTCAGCTTTGTCCAGGATATTGACTGCAACCTTTGTGTTGTAACTGCAGAATTGTTTGCCATAGTATGGCATACCAAGCCCATACGCATTAATGGCTACCACATAGCCCTGTGCAGAGCGCTCCACAGTACCCATAACAATAATCTGTAAATCAGCCTGACTGGCAAATTGCAGTATGCATTGCTCTTCATTACACGGCAGGCGCTGCAGTTGCTGAAGCAGATTATCAGGATTAATAATATCAAATATGCCAAGTGACGTTGCAATATTTACACAATGACCCCGAATAAGCGTTGCTAAGTAATTTTCATCAGACGAATACCCACGTATAATACCAAACCCTGCTTTGGGTTTAGCATACACGGAAAAAGAAAATAAAACAACATACAGTACTATGATGCTGGCTATAGTATGTTTTTTAGGGATAGTCACACAAACCTTCTCATACCAGGTATTCAAAATTCTTTATAGACTATTTAATTACAATATCATAGGGATACAACAACAATGCTTCTTCACGGGAAAGTGCTTCTAATGCCAACGCATTTATTACATACTGTAATATGCCTGATAATGATGCCTGAAAGCTAGTCCCTTTCAGTAACTTCCGCAAGTCAATATCTTTCTGCGGCAACTGCACAACCTGGAACTCCCCCTTGATATGAGCAAGAGTGGCAGCATAGGATATTGCTGCTATAAGCCCACCTTCCTTATCAGCAAGCTTGTTCTGCAAAGCCTGGGTACCGGTAAATACTTTCCCCTCAGCTACCGACGGGATGCTTTCTTGTGGGATATTCCTTCCCGTTTCAACTTTTTGAACAAACTCATTATAGGTATAATCCACACTCTTCTGGATCAGCTGTTTTTCTTTCTCTGTGAAAGCTCGTGATTCAGAAAAAATATCTGCAAATTCGCTCATCTTGATTGTTTCTTTATTGATGCCTAACTTGCTGTACAATTCCTCTAGATTAAATTTTCCAAATATGACTCCTATTGAGCCGGTAATGGTTGCTTTGCTGGTAAAGATAGTATCATTTGTACAGGCTATATAATAACCTCCTGAAGCAGCAATATTCCCAAATGATATAACTACCGGTTTTTTATAGCGCTTTTTCATTGCTACAAGTGTATGCCACATCAAATCAGAAGCAATTGCCGAACCCCCTCCCGAATTAATGCGGATTACCACTGCCTTAACATCTTTATCAGCAAATACCTTTTCAAGATATTTTCGATAGTTACTATCACCTATCATTGCTGGTGACAGAAAACTATCATCTTTAGCTTCCCCACGTATAATATTTCCCTCAACATAGATAACAGCAATCTTTGGTTTGGGTCCCCACTCATATACAAACATTGTTTCTTCAATATAACTATCGCATGTAACCAGGTATGACAGGCCATATCGTTCAACACCTAATCGTTGTAACACTTCATACGGTCGTGCAATGTCATCAATAAATCCCCTTGACTTTGCTAGCTGTGGTGTTAATATACCACCTGCTATACATTGCTCCACTTCCTGAACAGAGATATTCCTGTCCTGAGCAATATCCTGTATGTACTGCTGATTTAAATCTTTCAGCAATGAAATAATATTTTCCCTGGCAGCATCTGACATCTGTTGCCGTGTAAACGATTCGCCAAATGATTTATACTGACCTTTTTTAACCTCTTCAAACCTGATACCAACTTTATCAAACAGCCCTTTGAAAAAGTACACCTCAGCCTTAAGGCCGGTAATACCAAAAGGCTGGTTGGGAACATAATATATTTTAGATGCTGACGAAGCAATATAGTATTCGATATTGCCCATTGATGCAAGGATGCAGTATACCGGCTTCCCTTTTTGCTTACATCGCTTGATTTCTTCTCTCAGTTCCTGTGCCTGTGCAAAATTTAAAGCTGGTGCATCTATCTGAATAAGTATACCTGCAATACTTTTGTCATACATTGCCTCACGCAGTGAGCGCACAATATCAAAAAAAGATGCTTTTGATGGCTCAAATAAGCTTTTGTCCTTAACCTCTTTAACCTGATCCCGCAGGACTATCGACAAATACCGCATCTTGGAACTCAATGCATTCCTGAAGCGCTCTTCAGTTAGTGTGATACCAAAGGTATAGGCTGTTGCCTTCTGCTTATCAAAATGCATATACCCAACATCATAGAGAGAACTACCACCAGTTCGTGATGATATGTCAAATGGGATAGCCAGTGCAAATAATATATTGCGATCCATGTCATACTGCAAAGAGCATATGATATCGCGCCACACCATTCCTGAAAGGGTAAACACATGCAATACATCTTTCCACGGTTCACCCTCATAGCGTTTAATGTCCCATGCAAATGAAAGAGTATTACCAAAGGGACGAATCCCAATAGAATACCATTCACGCTGTTTTAATGTAACCTCATCTAAGGATGGTTTATTAGCATGATCAATGACCATACCAAATGAAATGAACCGTGATGGCATCAAAAGCAAACTGTATCCCCATGATGTTACAGGGTCATTGTTCACTGTATACCGGTTATAACTTACTCCAACACCCAACCAGTCAGTAAGCATAATACCTTTGGCAAAATACCATGATTGACCCTGTGTTTGTATAACTTCTTTTTCAGCAAATAATGCTTCCACTGTACTATATGCAATGGTAAATCCGTATAATGTTGTAGCGGCATAATGCGTTCCTATATCACCGGAATTAATGTGTGCGTAACGGTACTGTAATGAAAAGGCTTCATTAATATCAGCAAAAACTGGATTTATATAACTATACGATGGTATCCCTGGCATTGATACCGTAGCACCTGGCATCAATACATCTGGTGCTTGCTGCTTTACATCAGGGAAGGCATTCCCGGTAACTATCGCATTAATCAAAATGCATGCCAATAACAGTAATGTCATCCTTGATATATTCCTGGCCAAATGTAACAATCCCTTCTGTAATTGCATGGATTTTCTCCTCAATAGGTTTTGTTAATGACTGATTGAGTATTTCATTCAATGAATCCTCACCAAATGTTATATCACTATTACTGTTATATAAATCTGTCAATCCATCTGTATACAGTATCATCTGATCACCTGCGCTGAATGAACAGCGCGAAGAATAATACTGTGCCATGGGGTCAACACCCAGTATTTTGGATCTTCCTTCCAGATGATATAATTTTTTATCCTTTGAAACTACCAGTGGTGCTATGTGCCCTGCATTGATGTATTCCATAGATCTTGTCCGCTTATTATACAGGCCTATAAATAACGTTATTAGTTCAAATCCCGTATAGCGGATAGTTAAAAAATGATTTAATTCAGCAACTACTTTATCAATACCTTTCTTTTCTTTTAACATTCCGTTGATAATAGCACTGGTGGCTGATAATATCATTGCAGCAGATAACCCATGACCTGATATGTCAGCAATAACTACTGCCACCCTGTTTTTGTCCACAGGGATGATATCATAGTAGTCGCCGGTTACCTTCAAATACGGCCGTGAATATATAGAAAACTGAATACCACAATCCTGTGGTGGTTTCTTTGGGAAAAGTCGAACCTGAATATATGATGCCAGATCAAGTTCCTTTTCATAATTTCGTGAATTGATATATTCCGTTAAAGCCTTGCTGTTGATGACAAGCTGATGAACCTGCAAGGCTAACATGGAAAGAAAGTTTAGTTCTACATTTGTAAAATAATCGCCTTTGTTATGGACAAAAAGAATACCCTTTAAGGATTCATTTATATATACAGGAATACAGGCTTCAATACCGTTGGTTATAATGTATTCTTCAACAGCCTTTTCATCATTCCTGCTGGAAAAAAAACTTGCCGAGGTAATGGTTTCATTCCTTTTTTTAAAAAACGAGGCAAGATTAGAATCTTCATCCAGAACAATAATTCGTTCATCATTATACTGATAGTTATCAATAATTGCATAGCTTATTTTTTTAACTTTGATTAGCGTCTTCAGTTCATTTTCAATAGCATCCAGTTTTTCCTTTAAATTTTTTGGCCAGGTTATGATTTCTGCAATTCTCTGTAATGACAGAGAATATTCATCGTTTTTTAAAAATATAATATCATCAAGCGCCCGTATGATGAGCATCCTGATGTGGAGAATAATCAGCATGATTGCAAGAAAAAGTCCAATAATAATTGGGGGCGATAGTAATATGGAATAAAAATTATACATATAAAATAACCCCGTCGATATAACCACTGCAATAATAATATCCACAACCATTGATATACTGTTTTTTTGAAGATTGGCCACCGACCCCAGGCTGTAATTTGCAAGAAGCCCATTCCCTATACTCACCGGTATAGCTATGGTAAACAGGAGTGAAAATAAAGTAGAAGACTGCATATCATGATACGTACCTGCAAGCAACACTGCAAAAGGCAAAACACCACCTGCCACTATTGCGCCTGCCACTACAATATTTCTTTTAATTAAAAATCGTGCATGGTGGTTGTGCTCACAAACCAACATGATAGCAGCTATAATAAACAATACAACTGAAATAATCCCATTGAACTGATACACTTTTCCAAAGGGTAAAACATTACAATAGACGGTTCCACTTAAAACAATTCCGGTTACAAGAACAATCACATAGCACAATGTTTTAACTGGCGGATTGCTTTCTTTCATCGTAAATACAATATAGAATAAACAGAGGGGAACAAGAGAGCTGACAGCAGGATAGACAGCATGTAACCGATGCACAAAGAAAAGGTCTATGTATACAAGACAATTAAGAGCCACAGCATTAGCAATCACTATAAATAAATTAGCAAACATGTCCTTCCGTGCATAATAGACGCCCGCAGCCCATACAATCAAAAGAATTGAAGAAAATGCTAGTATTAAAACCAGCCACAATGCTACCTTATTATTACTTTTAAAATGTTGTTTAACAGTTGTATTATTGATGGTAGATATACATTCCCAATCAGTTAGCGTTTGGAAATCATTATTCAGAGTTCTACTGTTACATGTTTTAAGTGTAGCTTTAAATAAAGCATGTGGTGTATCATGCAAACGATACAAAAACGTATTCCCCACCAGTAGCCGATCAAATGGGTATGTAACTGCATTCTTATAGCCATCAGGAACAGTCAGCACAAAGATTAGAGTATATATAATACTGAAACTGTAAAAAAGTATTCGTTTTTTCATAGTACTTCTGAAAGTATTAACATAAAATTATTCTCTGGTATACTGCGGATGTAAACATCAATGGTTTCATCAACTTCATCTATTCCTCCAATATTATTGGGAAGCCATCCTGATGTTATTATAAGCTTTTTGATATTATTAACCTGGTTAATAGCATCTTGCAGGTTCAAGGGCATAACTTTAGTTTTTTTCTGAACGTATACCTTCATATTACAGTTTCCGGACCTGCTTATGCAATATTGTTTCTTTTTCTTCTTCACAATCATCATGGGCAAATTTTCTTCAATGAGTTCTTTTTCTTTAAGAACACCATTTATTTTCTTTATAATATGATCAGGTAAAAATCCAAGACGGGAATAACTCTGCATTAACACACTGATTGCCGGAATCAACAATGATAACAGCGAAATATTGGCCTGTAACGGACATAGTGCAATATAAGAGGTCATTGGATCCGGATTGTAAATATTGAAATAACAGGTAATGGTACTGTTAGGATTTTGTATCATCATATATTGAGTCTTGTGAATAATACCTTTATCAGGGGGTAAAAATTGCTTTAACACCTTATGTCCCAGTTCATATTCCTTCTCAATCTCTTTGTTTTTGATCAGTTCATGCATAAAGAAGCTGTTAACAGTAACTGTGGCAATTTTTGAAGCTAATGCTTTTAACATTAAAATATCCCTCCGGGATATTCTTCGTTTCATTTCACCAATGATCATCAGGCCTAAAAAAATATCATGATAGTAAATGGGGATGATAATTTCTCCACCCAATTTTTCCATTTCAAACATGATGCTCCTTTGAAAATGCAATGAAGGATCCATCTTGCTTTTTATCAGAATATCATCCCCTGACTGAATTATCTTGAATATAATATTATTTTTATCAATATGAGCTTTGCGTATTACTTTCTGTTTTTGCTGTTTCTGATAGTAAATGGTGTAATCATCGCTTGCATGGGAATAAAATATTAGCAGCCCCGACTTAACACCAATATACTGTAATACCTTATCAAAGATAACCTTGATAATATCATCAAATGACTGCAACGACAAAAACATGTCAACTGTCTGTATATAGAGATCTTCATATTTTAATGGAATTATCTTTTTATAAAATCGTTCAATATAATACGTATACAGAGGAAAGATGGTTACAATGGAAAAAACTATAAATATAACAAGAAGATTACCTTCAATCTTCACAGTGTGTAGCATCCAGCCCAAAAACAGCAAAAGGGAAAGAAAAACAATATTAATCCCCTGAATAATTAACTGGCGAAATACCCTCATATACTATCTATCTATCCTGTCACAAAATGTTTTTCAAAATCCTTCAAAACCTCCTGAAACATATCTTCCACTCCCAGACTGCCCTGTATGACAGCGAAGGTGGAGTCTGCTATTGACAAATAATTTTTTCTGATAGTTTCAAGAGTTTGTAATGTTTCAAATATTTCTTTATTGTCACCTGACCGCCTGTGTATTCGCTCTAAGGCGATAGCAGGCTCAATATCAATGAAATACACCCTGTCAGGCACAGGAAATCCTCTTTCAATATTCATCCTGACAATGTCTGAAGGTTTGATGCCATCACCTGCCTGATAGGCAGCAGTTGAATAAAAATATCTATCAACTATCACCACATACCCTTTGCTAAGTGATGGTGTTATGTTATGTTCCACATCATATGCCCTATCCTTTATAAAAAGATCAAGAAGCTCATCCCTTGTACCAGGGATTTCTCCTTTTAGCATTTTCCTAAGAAGCTTGCCATACTGGCTGTTGGTTGGCTCCTGCAAAAGAACCGCTGGAGATATTGCCCTGCAAAAAGAAAACAAAAGATTTGCCTGCGTTGATTTGCCTGCACCATCTATTCCTTCAAAGACAATAAAAAGCGGGGTTTTAATCTTCATGATTGTGATTTTTTTATAGTATATATGATTCTTTTTTTACATACCCTTTTACAAACTTTTCTTTATAGTCCTCATACCCCGGTCGTTCCAGCAGCCCAAACGTAAAACGTTTCCCCTGTTCCACCGCAGGTTGATCGTATGGATTTATGTTATACAGATAACCAGCGTATGCTGTTTGCATTTCCAGAAACATGATTAACTGACCAACAGCCTCTTCATCAAGTTTGGGGAGTATGATCGATGCATTAGGCCGGCTAGCCTCTTTCAAAACAAGCTCCGTTGCCTGTTCTTCAAATTCATTCAGCTTCCGCAAACTTTTCCCGCTAAGGTATTCCAGTTCCTGTTTGCCTTTGTAAAACTGCGGCATCAGTATGTCGGTTCCAAAATCCTTCAGTTTCAGAAATGTTATAACTTTGTCATTTGGCCCTTCCAGATAAAGCTGTAGCTGTGAATGCTGATCAATAGTACCTAAAGCGGCAACCGGGGTTAAGCCTGCCATCACCTCTTTCCCCTGTATATCAAAACGCTTTCCCAACGACTCTGCCCATAACTGACGATACCAGTCAGCAAACAGGTACAGCTTGCGCGTATAGGGCATGAGCACATTAATACGTTTATTCTTTTTTATATCAAACAGGTAATGAAATGCTGCATTTAATAGCGGAGCGTTTTCCCATACAGTTTTGCCAAAATAACGATCTACCACACGTGCAGCACCTTTGAGCAACCCATGTGCATCAATTCCCAGAAATTCAGCAATTACCAGACCAACAGCTGACAGCACCGAAAATCTTCCACCAACATTTGATGGAACAGGAAATGACACAAACCCCTCTTCCTGTGTTATCTGTCGCAATATGCCTTTGTCAGGATCGGTTATAGTCACTATGTGTTTTTTGTAGTCCTTGGTTTGTTTTTTTATTGCATCCAGTAAAATTGCAAAGTTTGCATTGGTTTCAGTAGTCCCTCCCGATTTTGATATGACCAAAAACAACGTTGAAGGAATATTGAGTATTTTTAGTAACGATTGCATCTCACCAGGATCAACATTATCAAAAAAATACGCTTTGCATCGTTTGCCACGGTCTGTATCAGGCAATTCATTAAGATAAATATCCGCCAGGGCATTTTTCAATGCCTGTGGCCCCAGTGCTGACCCACCAATACCAATTAAGGCCACTGTATCACACCAGGGCACCGTTGCTTTAAATGCACGTATATCCTCAACAATAGTATCAGCAAATGGCAATTCCAGAAAACCCAGCATCCCCTTTGCCTTTTCATCATCCATTCGCTTACGTGCAGCATCACATTGTGGAGTAAGCTCATCTATATCCTTCTTTGCAATACCATGCTCGGATCCAATAAACTCATCCATAAAATAATTAAAATCAAACTGAATCATGCAACTACTCCTGTAAATAGTATACTTTTTATATACTACAAAATCATCACATGTCAACCATATTATTGGCGATAGTTACTGATAAAAAAGAATGTTGCTTTTAAAAGGAATGTTATACGTAATCAGCTGTGACGTGCTTGCGCTTTGTTTAATCTATCCATGATGGCCTGCCCCAGACCAACCTCAGGAATTGCCTCCGCATATATGACAGAAAGCCTCATTGCATCAAGAGCATGAAGGCATGTAAAAAGATTTGCCGCAGCCTGCCGCAAATCACCATTATCAGAAAGATACATGACATGGATATTTTTAAATGACAGATCCCTTTTTTGATAAAGAATAGCTCCACAGGAACTGTCATCAGGGATTTTGCTTATATCGTTTATCAGGACGATTTTTGTTTTTGGGGCATAGTGATAGGGCAATTGACCAGGAGCTTCAACCTGTGTGTGACGTATAACAGATATTTTACCTGCAACAGCTTCAATATCTTCAACGGGTATCCCCCCATGACGAAGCAATGTAATGCTATCTTTTTCTATCTTGATAATGGTTGATTCAACCCCAACAGGACACTGTCCACCATCCAGAATGATTTCAACCTTATCACCCAGCTGCGATGCAACATGATTCGCAGTAGTAGGGCTCAAATATCCAAATGGGTTTGCACTTGGCGCAGCTATGGGCACGCCACTTGCCTGGATCAGTTTTTGTGCAACCTGATGTTGTGGCATTCTTACAGCAACGGTATCAAGTCCTGCAGTAACTATCTCCGGTATTATTGTGCTTTTTGGCAGCACCAGTGTCAATGGACCAGGCCAGAATGCTTCCATACACCGCAGGGCAATATCCGGTAGAGTAGCTACCACCTCCTGCACCATATCGCGCGAATCCACATGAACAATAAGAGGATCAAAATAAGGTCTTTGCTTAATTTCAAAAATCTTTGCCACTGCTTCTGCATTTAAAGCATTTGCACCAAGCCCATATACCGTTTCAGTTGGGAATGCTACCACATTGCCCTGCTTAATTGCCTGTGCTGCCCTCTGGATATATGTTTCCGTAGCAGGATATATCATTTATCTACCGGTATCCTTTTTCCTGACATAAATATATTTATGCACACGAGCTACCACCTCACCCTGATCATCTTTAACTTCAGCTACAAATTCTGGCATAGACTTACCGTTTTTATCAACTTCCTTTTTTATTTGTTCTACCACTTCATCAGGTATATAAAATTCAGCATGAACTGTTGAGCGCCCGGGTTTTACAAATTCAATTGTTGCTGACTTATCCCATACAATATACTCTTTCCCAAGGATATCCATCAATAAAATCATATAAAATGGGTCGCACATGGTATACAGCGAGCCACCAAAATGGGTCCCCACGTAATTACGGTTATACCATGTAAGTTTCATTGAAACCGCAACCTTATTTGTTGTGTCATCAAATTTTATCCGTATCCCGGCACCTAAAAATGGTGGATAAAGGTTAACAAGTTTTCTCAGTATTCGTTGTCGTGTTGTCATACTCTTTTTACATCTTAATAATAAAGTGAGTTTAGCTCAACTACTATGAATAGTATTATATAACATATAATGAATCATACTAAAAATTTTATGGACCCGCAGTATAATTAAAAAATTGAATTGACGTACCTGTTGAATTATACTGTATAATAATTTTACCTTACATAACCTTATCGTTGCCATTGAGGTGAACCCATGAAAAACATTTTGTTGCCATGCATTTTTGTATTGATGTTTGCAACTATAGCATCTGCTGCAAACAATATTGGTGCTGGTTTCATCTTAGGTGATCCATCAGGGTTAACAGCAAAAATTTTTATGGGGAAAAGTGATGCCATAGATATTGGCATAGGAGAATCTGCAGATGATTTATATATTTATGCAGATTATTTACGCCATTTCCATGGTGTTTTCCCAATTAACGAACTGGTGTTTTACCTTGGTGTTGGTGCAGGATTCCATGATTGGGAAAAAGACAGGAAAAATGACCATGAAGAAGAAAACAGAATTGATGTTCGTATCCCGGTAGGGCTTGAATATACATTTACAAAAGTTCCAGTTGGCATATTTATTGAACTTGTACCTGCACTACGTATTATTCCCGATGTTGATTTTGATATTCGCGGAGGCTTAGGAGCACGATATTATTTTTAATTGATGATGTCTCACGCAGAGTATTGATTGATACCACAAGGAAGATAAAGCTATCATCTCCCTGTATACTCTGCGTGATGGTACCTTAATCATATAACCTATTTCACTTTGCCCACACCAATTTGATAAATTTCGAAGCCATCTTTTTGCAATTTTTTCATATTATACTGGTTTCTGCCATCAAAGATAACCGGATTTTTCAATCGCTTTTTGACCTCATCAAAATCCGGGCTTCTGAATTCCTTCCACTCAGTAACCAGCAGCAACGCATCCGCACCAGTGAGTGCATCATATTTACTATCGCAATACTCAATGTTCTGTAATCCTTTAAGATAAAATCCCTGTGCCTGTTCTGTTGCCTTGGGATCATAGGCTTTAACTTTTGCATTTCTTTTTAATAACTCTTTTATAATGGTGATACTTGCTGCTTCACGCATATCATCAGTTTCCGGTTTGAAGGCAAGCCCCCAGATTGCAAAAACCTTGCCCGACAGATCCTGGCCAAAGCGTTTTACAACCTTATCCACCAGTGAAAGTTTCTGTTTTGCATTTACTTCCTCAACTGCAGTGATTATCTTTGGTTCATATCCATAATCCCTTGAAGTCTTTATCAGCGCCTGCACATCCTTGGGGAAGCATGAACCACCATACCCAACACCGGGATAAATAAAGCTGTAGCCAATTCTATGATCACTGCCAATGCCAATGCGCACCATATTAACGTCCGCACCTACTTTTTCACAAATATTGGCTATTTCATTCATAAAGCTTATCTTTGTTGCCAGCATGGCGTTTGCAGCATACTTTGTCATTTCTGCACTTCGTATATCCATTGCTATAAAGCGCTCATGGCTGTGTGTAAATGGTGCATATAATTCTTTCATAACATTCAGTGCTTCTTCATCATCAGTTCCTATGATAACCCTGTCAGGACGCATAAAATCTTCAACCGCAGCACCTTCTTTCAAAAACTCCGGATTGCTCACTACCATAACCTTGAAGGTAACACCACGCTTTTTCAGTTCTTCCTGAATGGTCGCTTTAACTTTTTCAGCAGTGCCAACCGGTACTGTTGATTTATCCACAACAATCATATCATGGGTCATAAATTTACCAATTGACTGTGCTACATCAAGCACATGGCGCAAATCAGCACTGCCATCCTCGCCCATAGGCGTGCCAACAGCAATGAACATAACATTTGTTTTTTCCAGTGCTTCTTTAATATCAGTAGTAAAAAGTAGATTTCCTTTTTTATGATTTTCTACAACCAGCTCATCAAGCCCTGGCTCATAAATTGGGATGATTCCTTTCTTAAGTTTTTCAATCTTATTGCTGTCAGTATCCACACAAATTACCGTATTTCCCATTACTGCAAAACATGTTCCGGTAACCAGACCAACATACCCTGTTCCCACAACGCTTATTTTCATATTAATACTCCTATATGTTAGTTGAATATTTTATATACAATATAGTATATTACAAAAACTATCTCCAATAAAAAACATTAATGCAGTTACATACAATATCTATCAACAATTAATTGTGCAAAGTATAATGAACTGGTAAATGCCGGTGATATTGCATTGAGCACATGTACCGTTTGTGCATCATGATAGATGCAAAAATCCATTACCAGCTCTTTTTTTGTCCAATCAACCAGCTGCGGCCGTATGCCCGCCTTTGTTGTTTTTTCTATATCGCTGTACAATAGCTTCCAGACCAGCTCTTTTGCATCACGGTAAAAATAATAGGGGATATATTTTTTTGGTTCTTCAATGGCAACACTCCTGAAGCTTCTGTTAGCAAAAAACAGCAATGCATCTTTTAATGCTATATTTATGCTTTCACTACCAAGACCCTGCAGCAGCCCATAGTGTTCTCTGCCAAAGACAGGCATTGCAGTAGGCCCTATGTAGACATCACCATAGGGGTTTACAGTAAAATGAACCCCTAAAAAGGGATTACGAATGTCAGGCACGGGATAAATATTACCATTAACTTTAAGAGAACTAGATTTTTTTAATTTTGTATAGATTCCTTTAAACGGTATTAATGTTAAATGATGGGCTAAACCTCTGAGGTGAGCAACGATATCACTGTAGGCACCAGCACAGTTGATGAGTTTATCAAATTGTATTGTGTAGTCACCAGCAATAACCGTATTTTCATTTTCAAAATGTGTGAACGGCGTATTGAACAATACGTTCACACCTCTTTGTGTACAATCTTCATATAATGCCTGCATCACCACTTTTGGATCCACCACCGCTGTGTGTGGCGAAAATAATGCCTCCTGATATGTTTTTGCGCAGGGCTCAATGTCAGATAGTTTTTTTGCATTGATCAACTTCACTTCAACACCATTATGTTTTGCACGCTGTTCAAGCATGGAGAGCGTTTGCAGTTCGCTACTGTTCTTTGCAACAATTACTTTACCAGTTTCACGTACCGGAACACCTTTTGACTTGCAGAATGACTTCATGAGCCTGTTGCCTTCAATACAGGTACTGGCTTTCATGCTTCCGGCTGTATAGTAAATGCCTGCATGGAGTACTCCACTGTTACGGCCTGAAGCATGCATCCCGACATGCTCTTCTTTTTCACAAACAATTATTTTTTTCTTTTTTTTAAGCGATAGTTCCCGCGCCATTGCCAGGCCAACAACACCTGCGCCAATAATACAGTATTCAGTTTCAATTTTCTTCATAACACGTTAATCCTCTCATTATAATCTGAGTGGTATTAATACGTTTTACATCACCTTACTACCAGAAGGTCAGGAGTATAGTACATTTTAATTACTTCATATAAAAATCATGGAATTATTGTAAGTATATCGCCATCGGAAGGAAATTCAATGGTTTTATTAAGGGAAGCAACCAGTGATTTCATTTTTTGTAGCTGCTCCTGAAAATGTATATCTACCACTGGATATACATGAACCGCATACACCTCACGTGGCCAGGCACCACTTTTAATTAATGTAATTATATCTTTTGAAGAAAGATGCAATGGATATGTATCATCCGAAGCTATTCCCCATTCTATCACCGCAATATCTGCTGATGAAAGTAGCCCCTGTAATGCATCGCAGTAACCGGTATCACCGGTAATTGCCACTGACCGTGTACCAAAATCAAAGCGGTATCCTGACGAAAAGTCGCCATGAGCCAGTGTTACAGCTTCTACCCTGTATTCATTGCCTTCAAAAGCATCACCATTATTTAATTCAATCAATTCAACCTTAAACGGCAATGGGTAGTCACCCATAAATGGCAAAAGCCTGTCATGGTAAAAATTATGCAACCCTTTTGGACCCACAATGGTTAACGTTTCAGTTCTGTGGCCTGTATGGTCCCACATCTCGCCCCATAAAAGATCGGGCAGGCCTGAAACATGATCAACATGATAATGAGTAAGTATCACTGTAGAAATATTGCTGTAGTTGAAATCCGAATCATTAAGGGAAGCTATGGCATGATACGCACCACCCCCAAAATCAACACATACCAGTTCACCATCTATGGAAAAAGCAAGTGCCTGTGGCTTGCGTTGCGTTGCATTACAGGTCCCCGTTCCTAAAAAGGCTAACTTAACCATACACCTACCAGATACGTAAGCTTCAAATTAACCACAGGGTAGTGGTAAGGCAATAAAAATGCAAACAATATTTTTTGCTGGCAATGATTTACACTCATATTCCATCACAATTTGCAATCAAGCATCAAATGAATCATTATAGGTTAACATATGCCATGCTATTGTGAGCTTCCGTGCCGTTGCAATAATTGCTTTTCCTGACCCTTTTGTACCTTGTAATACTTTATAGAGCTTCATGAGCCAATCCTGCACCTCGTGTATCCGTTGCATACCCATTACCAATTGTACAAATGCTTTCCGTAATTGTTCTGGTCCATGTTTGGTTGTTTTCGCATAATTTTCTCCTGTTTTTACTATATCCTGCAGGAAATCACTCTCTATTCTTTTACCCTAAAATTCTCTTTTTCCTGTAAATCTTTGCATAATTATTCTTCGTAAGGGGGCATTTATGCACTAAATGCCCCCTTACAATCCCCCAAAGCGCACCTCATGCGGCGGTGTGCCTTACTTGCTATTAATCAATCCTTCCACTGCGTGCTGCGGAATAGTATCCCTTCAGGTCCTCGCACGCATCCCAACGTGCCGTACTTCCCTGTACGGCACGTCTTTGCCCATTACTCCATTTTTATACAATCTTGCTGGGTTTAACAATAATTATTATTACTTTATCTTAACAATTATTTCTTTAAACTTTTGACTGCAGGAAATCACTCTCTATTTTTTTTACTCTAAAATTCTCTTTTCCCTGTGAAACTTTAGACATATATTCACGTACCGGTAAACAGGTAGGGCTATTACCACGTGTGATAATAGCCCCATTATCTATCTTATATTACAGTTATTACTGTGTCTTGAACTGATTCAAATCTACTTTTGGCTTTTCAATTTTTGGCTTCATTGCACTCATCTGGTCTTTTGCTTCAGTTGCAGATTGATCCTTATCAACCGCTTTTGCTTCCTGCATCTGGCTCTTTGCCGCATCAAGTGACTGCTGAGCTGCTTTGCCCGATTCATCCTTTATCTCACCCTTAATGCCTTCTATCATTGCCTTGTCGCGGGCTTTCTGCTCTTCAACGAGTGCTTTATCCTTTTCGCGCTGCTCTTCTAGCATTGTTTTGTCAGCTTTTTTTTGTTCTTCAACATATTTCAGTATCTCTTCACGCTGCTGCTCATATTTCTTGCGTATATCCTCGCGCATTGCCTTAATTTCAAGCAAGATATTGAGCATGCGCAGCTTATCTTCTGATATCTGCTTTGCAACCATATCCTGTCCCGGAACAACATCAACTTCCTGCTTTTCTTCCAGTACTATAGGCTGGCCCGTAGCTAAACTCTGGTTCAACACTTCAAGCAAGCCGTCTAAACAGGCAACATTGCTCTTGTCTTCTTCCTGTGTTACCAGAAAATCGGTACCACGAACAGCTGCTATTGCCGTTGGGGTTTTTACCTGGTAACTATCGCCCTTGGCCAACTTCTTTGTTACCTTTGAAAACATGCGTCCTTTTTCAACGATAAACGAAGACTCTTCAGTGTTTGAGTCTAGATTGGTAATGAGCTTTTCAACTTTGATAACAGTATCACCTAAAATCTTTACCGCATTTTCACCAAAATAAATTTCAGCCATGGATTTTGGCCCAACGGTTTTAATGGTCATGCCTTCTTTTATTGCATCGCCAATCTGGGCCTTGCTTTCAGCACCACCTGAAACAAGAAGTACCGTACCGGCAACAAAGTTAACCAGTCCTTCTCGGGCTACAGTAAATTTCTTTTCTTTTTTACAACCAACCACTGCAATGGAACACATCAAGATAACTGCTACTAGTTTTTTCATATACTCCTCCAAAAATAGTATTACTTATTTATCAGTGAATATAGTGAAAGCAAAAATTTTCCCAAACCTCATCTGGAATCTATTGATATATAGCCATCCAGAATTACATTTAAGGATAAAACCTTTTTTAGTATTCTGAACCTCTCTTGAAATCTTACAATACATGAAACATACTACACATGACCTGCGCAGTCAAGCACTATATTCCCCTGGGCTCCAGACGCAAAAAATCAGTTGGATAGGCTTTGCATAACTCCTGCACCTGTGAGCGCACCCGATTAAGAACCTTTTCATCATCCATGTTGTCAATAATATCACAGATTAAAGTGCCTATAAGCCTGAAATCATCTTCACCAAGCCCCCGTGTTGTCAGCGCAGGGCTTCCCAAACGTATGCCGCTGGTTACCATAGGGGATTTATCGTCAAAGGGAACGCCGTTCTTGTTACAGGTTATACCAGCTTCATCCAGCCTGTTTGCAACATCTCTGCCCGTTAGATTTTTATTTCGCAGGTCAACCAGCATCAGGTGATTATCGGTGCCGCCACTTACAAGGGTAAGCCCACGCGACAATAATGTATCGGCCAGCACTTTTGCATTGGCAATAACTTTTGCCGAATACTCTTTGAATGATGGCTGCAATGCCTCACCAAATGCAACTGCCTTGGCTGCAATGGTATTCATAAGCGGCCCACCCTGAATGCCGGGGAAGATATACTTGTTCATCATACCTTCATATTTTTGTTTTGCTAAAATAAGACCTCCTCGTGGCCCACGTAGTGTTTTGTGTGTTGTCATGGTGACAAAATCGGCTACCGGAACCGGCGATGGATGGTGTCCAGTTGCAACAAGTCCTGCAATATGTGCAATATCTGTTAACAGCACCGCACCAATGCTGTCGGCTATCTCCCTGAATCTGTTCCAGTCAATGATGCGCGGATATGCCGATGCTCCGGCAATGATAATTTTTGGCTTGTGTTCTTTTGCCAATCTATATGCTTCATCATAGTCAATACGATGCGTGTCTTTCGTTACACCATACGAAACAACCTTAAAATAAATACCGGAAAAGTTTACTGGCGAGCCATGGGAAAGATGCCCGCCATGTGACAGGTTCATCCCCATAATGGTATCGCCCGGTTCAAGTAACGCCATCAGCACTGCCATATTTGCCTGTGTTCCGCTGTGTGGCTGTACATTTGCAACATCAGCACCAAAAAGCTTTTTTATTCGTTCGATAGCTACGGTTTCCACCTGGTCAACAAACTGGCAGCCATTATAATAGCGCTTGCCGGGATACCCTTCTGCATATTTATTGGTCATAGTGCAGGACGATGCTTCCAGCACTGCCTGCGACGTATAGTTTTCAGATGCAATGAGAATAAGCGAATGTTCCTGTCGCTGGTTTTCTTTCTGAATGATTGAAAATACTTCAGGATCTGAATCTTTTAAATATTTTTGTAAACCCATGAATTACCTCTTGTTACGGGAGAAATGGTTATGCTTATGTATAGTAGTATACACGCATATACTGCGTATGTCCACAATTACAAAATAGTGTCAACATAAAATTTTTTATTCATTTATTTCTGTAAGGGGGTGTCCCAAAAGTCGTTTCGATACAAATTTCGCAACGCCATTGAGTAATTTTGCAAGAATGTGGCAAAATTGTATCGAAATGAGCGAGTATTATCAATTCACGTCAAAGATGATTGATGAAATGTATACTACGCGATATAATCGTAGTATGCAATTTTTTTTGGATTGTTTTTACGTTAATTGAAACCATTGATTTATTATTGTATACTATATACCATTTGCTCTTTAGTCATCTATACACTCAATTCATCATTACATAATGTACATTCAGTATCTGGAGAAAACCCATGTCAATACCACCCCTGTATAAATTAAAAGAAATTGCCAGTATATTGCGCAGTGAACACGGATGTGCGTGGGATAAAGCACAAACGTCGGATACACTCAAACCGTATCTTATAGAAGAGGCGTATGAAGTATATCAGGCAATAGAAAACGGAAACACCGAAAATCTTAAAGAAGAGTTAGGCGACCTGTTATATCAGGTATATGCCCATGCTCAGCTTGCAAGTGAACAGAATATATTTGATATTGATGATGTTGCCAGTGGTATTATTGAAAAATTAATCCGCCGTCACCCCCATGTATTTGGCAATGAAACGGCAAAAGATAAATACGAGGTAATTGACCGCTGGGAAAAGATAAAAAAGAAAGAAAAGGAAGATGGCCAGTCTATGTTGAATGGAGTACCGGTACATCTGCCGGCACTTCTGAAAGCTTACCGTGTGCAGCAAAAGGTATCACGTGTTGGTTTTGACTGGGAACATATTCAGGATGTCGTTGTCAAGTTACATGAAGAAGTAAATGAATTCAAAGACGCATTGCAAAATAACAAAGAAAGCCGGGAAGCACTAAAAGAAGAAATTGGTGATATACTATTTACCATTGTTAACATTGCGCGTCATGTTGAAGTTAACCCCGAAGAAGCCCTGCAACATACCGTCTCAAAGTTTATTACGCGCTTTCAGCACATAGAAAAAAGACTGCATGAAATGAATAAGGATATAACACAAACATCATTGCAGGAGCTGGATGTACTATGGGAAGAATCAAAGAGTAAATAACAAAAAGGAGCTGTCTAAAAGTAGTTTCATAAAAAAATTCTTTACGCTTGTCAAAGGGCTATGCAACCGTTTACTGTTCAACCAGCAATCGGTCGTCGAGTATTCCGAACACAGTGAGGAATGTATCGAGACGACCGATTGTAATCACATTATTCGGTCTTCATTTTAAGTTCGGTTGCTGGTGGTTCATTCTCTTTAATTGCTTCAGTATTTTCCTCTTTTACGGGATTTACAGGCTGAGTGAGCTTTGTTGCAGCTTTTGGTATCTTCAATATCCAGCCCGGCTTTATTAGATTAGGATTTTTTACTTTATCACGGTTAGCATCATAGATTACATTCCATTTGAATCCATCATTGTAAAACTTTTCAGCAATCCGCCACAGGCAATCTCTTTTTGCAGGGTTATACTTAACTTTATACAATGTATATTCAGTTTCTTCTTCCACCTTTTTCTGTATAGCTTCTTTCTGTTCCTCTTTTACCGCTACCCCCTCTTTCCCCTGCTGCTCAACAATCGGGGCAACAGCTACTGCTTTTTTAGAGGACACCCCCTGTGCAATGTTTATAGCCTGCCCTGAGGCAATCATTGATTCCTTATACTTGCCATCATTAAATAATGATTTTGCCTGTACCAGCGATTCTTCCGCAGCCTTTATATCATTGGGGGATAGTTTAGCTGCCTCACTGCCTTTTGCTGCATCTATTGCTGCCTGAGCTTCCTCAATCTTCTTGGCAGCAGTTGCTTTCAGCGATATGAAGTATGCATCATCAGCATTGAGCTTGGCAACTTCTATTGCTGAAAAACCTTTTTTAAGTTCACCAGCTTCATACGCAGAGCGGGCAATCTGAGAGTGCTCTTTTGCAAGAGCCAGCTTCTCAGGAGCGTACTGTGCTGCGCCATAACTTTCCGCCTGTGCTATCACTATATTCACTTCTTTTATGGAATCAGCCAGCGTTTCCTTCTGGTTCATTGCTACATTGCGGGCGTTTTTAGCATACAAATCTGCATCTAACGCAGCTTTATATGCAGCAAGGTAATTTTTATTTTCATACTGCTTATTTGCTTCCTGCAGCATATCACCTGCTTTTGCATAATCTTCCTTTGCAAGTACTGATGCATATGCATCATCAGCAGCCTTCAGGCTCTGAGTTGCAATATCCAGAGTATCTTTTGCAAGCAATGGCAAAGCCTTATCATAGGCTTCCTTTGCCTTTTTCTGTGATTCTTGAGCATTCTGTTTTGCTTTATCATACTCTTCATTCTTTACATTATCATGGGCTTTTAAAAGCAAATCCTTAGCTGCAGTATATTCATCTTTTGCATAGTAATCCGCTTTTACAGATTCAGCTTCAGTGATTGCATTTTTTGCAAGCGATAGCTCCTTTACAGGAACCTTTTCAAAACAGGCAGTAATCATTGACAAACATACAATGGCTGCCAGTACAGCGACGTTCTTGTTTATGTGCATATATTCCTCCGAAATTATGTTTATGGTTTATTCATTTGATCACTATGGCCTTCATGCTGCCATTATGAGTTTATGTTCTATCATGTAAAAGCTTGACTTAAAAAATTTCCCACTGTTATTTTAAACTTGATTGGGTATCTCCATTATACTGTACAACTCAAAATTACATTCAGGATGCTACTATCAGTAGCAATCTGCATACTTAAATTTCAGGAAGAGAAATCCTGATATTAAAATAAACATTCCTTGCGGTTACTATCGCCCAAAAACATTACATTATGAAAACTATTTACCTGCATTAATTTCAAAATTAAATGTGTCAAAAATTTCTATTTTTTATGAACCACTCTTCAGTATATTTTACTCACAATCTGCTTGTATCTTAGCGTTTAAATGACTCTATGGCAGCCTCTTCAGAATCATATATTTCAAAGAAGGACGTTAACTTTGTGAGTTCAAATACCTTTCGCACTGATGCAAAAACATTAATGATCTTTAATCCACCCTGATATTTCTTTAAATTTGAAAGGCTGGATATCAATGCCCCAATCCCTGAAGAGTCAATATACGTAACTTTTTCCAGATTAATGATGACATTAAATTTTTTTTCTTCTATAAGACTGTTGATGATGTCCTTAATTTCCGGAGCATTGTAAAGGTCTATCTCACCAGATATATCCAGTATGACAACATCATCCTTAGTTCTTTTTGTAATATCCATAAATAGTTAACTCCCCAAAATAATGCTTACAGTGCATCATCAGATAATACTACAATACTGAAAATAACATGTCAAGATATTTTATTTTTATTGTTTTGTAAACAATTTTTTTTTACAACCTGTTCTAATACTGTGCAAATTCCAGAATGAAATACTACATAAAATAAAAAAATTGTTTTACCACCAGATTTTTTTATTGACATAATCAATATTATTATATTCAATTTTATTAA
>JARYLT010000090.1 GCA_029907515.1 Spirochaetota bacterium
CAATCATCGTGTACAAAAGTTTGGTTTAGATGGACGATTCATCCTGGCATTTGGACAATTTGGTGAATATGAAGGTCAACTGAATAAACCAACAGATGTAGCTGTGCGGTATGAAAACGTATATGTGACAGATACAAACAACAAACGAATAGCTGTTTTTGATGATTCAGGTAATTTTGTTGAAAACCTTACACCATCGGAGTTTGCTGTACCTCGAGGAATCTTTATTCAGGGCAACCTCGTGGCTGTGAGTGATGAAAAAAAAGGTCTTTTTATGTATAACTTTGATACAGGTCAGTCACAGTGGTTTGTTAGCTGGGAAGGGAAAAAGAAATTTTATCATCTTACTTCGGCAGTTATGGATGATAATGGGTTTGTGTATACATGCAGCAATAAAAGTGAAGCCATATATGTGTTTTCACCACTCCAGCAACACATAAGCAATATTGAAGTTGAAGTAACTAATGTTGATGCAAAAAAGTTTCCCACTGTAGCAGTCTATTGCAATATTCGTGACCGTTATGGTAGACCAATATATGGATTAACAAAAGAAAACTTCACTATCATTGAGGATGGAGCAACAATCACAAATCTAAGTGCTGATTATCTTAAAAACATGATGCCAGCAGCTTCAATGGTTATGTGTGTTGACCGTTCAGGTTCATTGAAGAACTATCATAATGATGTACCATGGCTTGCAGAATTTATATTGCAGAAGATGCATAAAAACGATGAACTGAAAATAATAAACTTTGCTGATGATACCTGGGTTGCAAATCCGTATGATTGGAGCAGGCGCAGGGCATTGAAAGCATTAAAAACATTTGACTATGGGAAAGGGCGTGATATTGGCAAGGCACTGTATACTGCAATCAGTGATGTATTGCCTCAGATGTCACGGCGTGGCGTAATACTTATTACAGATGGTGATGCAAAAGAAAATGATTTCAAGACCTATTCCCCCGATATTATTATTGATTATGCAAAATCCCATTTTATTCCAGTGTATATTCTCACAATAAAAACAAAGTCGCCAATGTTAATGCGTATAGCTCAGGAAACAGGCGGAGCAATTTATAAAGGAAGTGAATTAGATGGATTACGCACAGTGTATGATGCAATAAAAAAGGCAAACGATTATCGCTATGTATTAATTTATTCAACGTTTAAAATGAAGTCTTTGAAGGGATGGTGGTCAGATCTTACTGTTAATGTTTCATATAAAGGGCAAAAAGGAACCGAATGGGCTGGTTATTTTGTGCCATGAAATATAATATACTCGTGATGAATTTTTCAGAATAACGAAAGTTGAATTAATTGATGAGTTTGATTCAGTGTCAAAAGAATTTTATGAAAAATTTGGGAACACTATAAAATTGAAAAAATCGTTATTAAAGGCTATGTAAAAAATAATAATCAATGTATTAATAAAAAGCTTCTGGATGAAATATTCCAGAGGCTTTTTATCAAAATAAAATTGGTTAATGGAAAGAAATTTGTTAGGACCTCAGTAAATTTTATCTTTAAAAAGAGAGAATTGGTTAACAGGTTTTATTTTTTTAAAATTTTAATTTCTCCAATATCCATTATTAAAAACCGTTTTTGATCAAACCCTTTTTCAGCAATTTTTCTTTTAAGATCAAGAGCTGGAAAACCCGGAGGCTCTTCACCAAGTGCAAATGTTCCCCACTGCGTTGGTATGAAATAGTGTGCCCCCAAATCTTCAAATGCCATGAGTGCCTCATGTACATCCATATGGGCATAGTGCATAAACCAGCGCGGGTGATAGGCAGTTGTGGGCAATAATGCATAATCAATATGAAGAAATTTTTTCCCATATTCACGATAACCAATAAAATAACCACTATCGCCTGCAATATATATAGTCAATTTGGGAGTAATCAGCATATAGCTTGCCCATAGTGTACTATTGGTAGATTGTGTAACACGTTTGGACCAGTGCTGTGCAGGAAGGGCAACGATTTTAAATTTTTTATCCATAGTAAATTCCTGCCACCAGTCCAGTTCTACAACGTTATTCCTTTCCAATGAAATAAAATAATTCTTCAGACCAGATGGCACATAGAACACTGACTGTTTGGGTAATTGCTTTATACTATCTTCATCCAGATGATCATAATGGTTGTGGGTTATTATGACATGTATTTCACGTGTTAATTGTTTGAGTTCATTAACAGATATTCCTGGGGGTGTTAAGCGTTTAGGCAGCAGCGCCCTTTCAGAAAATATTGGATCAATGATAAAATAAATTGAATCAATTCTAAGCAGGAAGGTATTGTGACCAACCCACATGATAAAATCAGAATTTCCAAGTGAATGTATCCTTGCTAATGGATTTGGAATAACCTGTGGCAAATAATTTTTTTCTTCTTCAGTATATGAATATGAATTATTGGAAAATTTCCATTTAAGAAAATGGAAAAAGCTTCTATCTTTCATGGGCATCCATGGATTAAAAAATTCCCCATTCTTATAATGGGGTGCATATAAAAAAGAAGTATCAGTATGTAATACATGATTATGCCACTGTTCTTCTGAAAATTGTTTGTCTGATGTGGAACAGGAAAAGAATACTATTATTAGTATAATAAGTATTTGTTTCATTGATGTATTGGCATCAGTAAACAAAATATTAATTATAAAATGGCAAAAGCCTGTTATTTTTAATAATATTCTTCTCAGAGAATATCTCCAGGGCGTTTGCTATTTTATGCAGCAGTGATTTTTTACATTCCACCATTTCGTGTTTTAAATGCCGTATAATCAACTGTCTGTCAATAAATTGCAAATCATAGTTAATTGTACATTTAGGGTGGTTGTAATGTATAGAATCCACGCCCAGAAGCCTTTGTATGTTAGCAATCTGTTTTTCATTCAACGGTTTTGTGCAGTAAATGGTATATGTTCTTTTTGTTGATTTCATGGCCATCTCCATAAACATAAAAATTATTACTTGAACTATCCTGTATATAATATACAATAGAAATACCAAAAAGTTACAAATATTTTAGAAAATACTTAAATATTTTTTAAGTGAGATAGTTATGAGTATAATTGATTATTTTGAAGCAAATGATTTCAATGATGAAAGCCTAGCAATGATTAAGGGGAATAGAAAAATCTATGTGATATTTTCAACTTTTGGCGAGCGTGAGGCAGAGCTTATATATCAAAAAATACGTCTTATTGAAACATTAGCATGTATTGATGGTATATTTGTGTCTCATCGGCGTGTTGACGATGATAAAGAAGAATTGACCGAGATAAGAGCTAAGGAAGCAAGCAGCAAGGCAAAAGTTATAGTATGCAATACTATTAATGTGCCAGATATGGGTCTTGAAAAAGGCAAGGGTGCTGACATGCGAAGAGCCCTGTATTATCTTATTACTGGCTATAAGGCGGATATACACAATACTGTTGTAGTTTTTCTGGATGCCGATGTGATTGCCCAATACTTTGGTAAACATTTTGTGTTAGGGCTGGCTGGCGCAGTGTTGCAAGGGTATGATTTTGCCAAAGCAAGTTTCTGGCGGCAAATGGGCAGGGTAAAGAAGTATGTGGCACAGCCTTTATTTTCGGCGATAGCTCATAGAAATTTAGATCCCCTGCGAGAATTTGCCTATCCACTAAGCGGAGAGGTTGCCGGTACGCTTTCATTTTTTACAAAGGTGAGTTTCTGGCAGATGTATGGGGTTGAAACAGGAATAAATATAGATGCGGTGTTATCCAACTTTAGGGTTGCAGATGTTAATCTGGGTTTGTATGATCATGAACATCATGGCGATGTGAATATACAGAAGATGTCATTTGGAATTATCAGAACGTTTTTGCTTCAATTAATTGACTATGGATACATTGAGTTAAAAAATGGTGCCGAGATAAGCGATATATTCCAGGCTCAGTATATTGATGAACATGGCAGGCGACAATCACTTGAATTTAACCTTTCCGAAAAAAAATATTTCCCCTTATGTACAATAATTTAAAAAAAATTTTTTTGTTGACATATTTTTTGTATATTATATATGAGTAAGTACTCACTCATATTTTAATGTGTTTGAGTTATTCTTACAGTGATATGAAATTGATAGCACTGTTATTCTGAGTGAAGTGAAGAAACATTGTAGTATATGGTGGTGAGTAGAAAATACATTGGCCCTGGCAAGCGAAGAAATTTCAACAGATCATTGCAAGAAATTGCGGGTTAACCAAGCAACCTTATTTTGAATAAATAGGTTTGCTCATCCCGTTTTATCTGAGATTGTCATAGTGTTTCTGAATACATTTTAGACTAAAGGGGGGAGAATATGAGTTATGATTTTATCAAATCACGGTTACATCTTTATGCCGTTTTACAAAACATTGAAGATCTTGTTCAGTATGATGAAGAAGCAAAAAAACTTATTAAAGATTGGAACGTTGTAATAAAATTCAGCGTTAAGGGGAGTGGAAATGTGTATCTGATTTTTGAAAATGGTAAATGTACCGTTACAGATAGCTCTGAAAAAAAACCAGATATTGTGTTATTTTTTACTTCACCTGCACATCTGAATAAAATGTTTGATGGCAAAGCAAATCCTATACCACTAAAGGGCATAACAAAACTTGGCTTTTTAACAAAAGAATTTCCAAAACTAACTGAACGCCTGGAATACTATTTGAAGCCTGATGACCAGAAATTGAAGGATAGCAGGTTTGTTACAATAAATACTGTAATGACGTTAAATACTGCTCTATTTGCACTTAAAGAATTGCTACTTTTTGATCCCATTGGAAAACACATTGCAAAGAAAATAAAAGGAAGCATGGTAATGATGAATGTTGATAAGGGGCCGGCTGTGTATATTGAACAAAAAAACAACGGGTTTCAAGTGCATAAGGGTTATCATGAACAACCACTTGCAGTGTTACAATTCAAATCAATGAAAATAGCCAATGATTTTTTAAATGGCAAGATGGATGCATTCAGTGCAATAGCATCTGGTGCTGTTGCTACTAAAGGGCATATTGAATGGTTAGACGCAGTAAGTCCTGTTCTGGACAGAATTGCTTTATATTTAGCATAAATATATTTTTATGAGGTGTTATTATGAAACTAGAAGCTAAAGGTGCAACACAAAGTTCAGCAGCAAAGATAAAAAGTAAAACGTATACATATTCTAATTCTCACAAATTATTTCAGCGTGCTTTGAAAGTTATACCATGTGGTATACCCGGGCATTTTAGCCCTGCTCCTTTTGTCCCACCTACCATGTATCCATTTTACGCTGATAGAGCAAAGGGTTCACGGTTCTGGGATGTAGATGGTAATGAGTTCATTGATTACATGTGTGCTTATGGTCCAATGGTGCTGGGATATAATAATCCCAAAATTGAGGCTGCAGCAAGCCAGCAACGGCAAAAGGGTGATTGTATGACAGCTCCGGGAAAGGTGATGGTGGAACTGGCTGAAATGTTAACCAGTACCATTGCAGGTGCCGACTGGGCTTTCTTTGCCAAAAATGGTGGTGATACTACAAATTTAGCTATTATGATTGCCCGTGCTGCAACTGGTCGAAAGAAAATTGTTATGATAAAAGGCGGATATCATGGTGTTGCTCCATGGATGCAGGGATATGGCCACTATGGTGTTATAGAAGAAGATATTGCAAACATAATTGGTATAGAATGGAATAATGTTCAACAGTTTGAAGAGGCAATTGCTGCTAATCCGGATGGTATTGCGGGATTTATAGCTACGCCTTACCATCATCCAACATTTGCCGATAGTGAATTCCCTGCTACTGGTTACTGGCAGCGTATTCGTGAACTGTGTACCAAACATGGCATAGTGCTTATTATTGATGATGTTCGTTGTGGGTTCAGGCTTGATATGCGCGGCTCAGGTGCATATTTTGGGTTTAAACCTGATTTAGCCTGTTACTGTAAAGCTATTGCCAATGGGTATCCCATTTCGGCACTTGTTGGTATTGATGCACTACGAACTGTTGCTGCAAAAGTTTTTTATACAGGCAGTTACTGGTATCAGGCTGTACCTATGGCTGCAGCACTGGCTACATTGAAAGAATTAAAAAGGATTAATGGTCCTGTTCTTATGAACAAGATTGGCAAAAAACTTTTTGATGGTATGGTTAAAATTTGTGGACAGTATGGGTATGATTTAAAAGTTACCGGTGCATATTCTATGCCGTATGTTCGCATTACCAATGATCCAAGCAATATGCTGCATCAGGAATGGTGTGCTGAGTGTACAGCTCGTGGTGCTTATTTTACTTCGCATCATAACTGGTTTGTATCAGCAGCTCATACAGAGAAGGATATTCAGAAGACATGGAATATCGTTGATGATGTGTGCAAATTGTTGAAGAAGAAATATGGTGAAAAATATTAATGCTTGCAATTGTAAGATACAGGGGGTTATCATAGCAGTAACTATCGCCCATAAGAATTAAATAAAAAATTACAAAGGACAAGGAGGATATATATGCCGTTAAGCCAGCAGGAATTAAAGCAACTGAACGAAAAAGCATGCCAGATAAGAAAGGATACCATAGATACTGTATACTGGGCTGGTGGTGGACATGTGGGTGGCTCATTAAGTTTTACTGAAATCATGGTCATTCTTTATTATAAGTATTTAAATATTGATCCCAAAAATCCACAATGGCCCGATAGAGACCGGGTGGTACTGAGCAAGGGGCATGCTGGTGTTGGATATGCTCCAATCCTTGCCGATAAGGGATATTTCCCTAAAGAGTTGTTGAAAGAGTACAATCACACCGGTTCAATACTGGGGATGCACCTGGATGGTAACAAGGTGCCGGGTGTTGATGTGTCAACTGGTTCGCTGGGACATGGTTTGCCAATTGCTGTAGGGTTGGCATTAGGTGCACGCTTGCAGAATAAATCATGGCTAACGTATTGTATAATGGGAGATGGTGAGTGTGATGAGGGCTCAGTGTGGGAAGCTGCAATGGCTGCCGCCCATTATAAAGTTACTAATTTGGTAACTATCGTAGACCGTAACAGGATGATGATAGATGGTCCAACGGAAGAGGTTATGCGCCTTGAACCATTTGCTGATAAATGGAAAGCTTTTGGCTGGATTGTGAAAGAAGTTGATGGACATGATTTTAATCAATTGGCTGATGCAATTGAATATGCACAAAAAGAAGATAAGGCACCGGTTGTTATAATTGCACATACGATTAAGGGCAAGTGTGTGGACTTTATGGAAGATAAATATGAATGGCACTATGGCGGGCTGGACAGTGAAAAGGTAGAACTTGCCAAAGCTTGTATAGACAAACATTATTGTGAAATGTAAAGAAGGAGGAAAACAATGGCTGCTGATGGATTAACATATACTATCGTTGACACTGCCAATATGTCAACCGCTGAAATTTATGGTAAGGTGTTATGTGATCTGGCTGAAAAACATAATGATATTGTGGGACTTTCAGCTGATTTAGCCAAGTCAACAAAGATTGGTCAGTTTGCGGCAAAATTTCCAGACAGGTTTTTTAATGCAGGAATTGCTGAACAGAATATGTTTGGTATGGCTGCAGGGCTTGCAAAATCGGGGCTGACTCCGTTTGTTTCCACATTTGCGGTATTTGCATCCCTGCGTGCGGCGGAGCAGGTGCGTACTGATATTTGTTATCCAAAGCTTAATGTAAAAATTATTGCCACCCATGCCGGGACTTCATTTGGGCAGGCAGGTACCACGCATCACTGTACTGAGGATTTAGCTGTTATGCGTTCATTTGCCAATATGGTTGTGATAGCTCCTGCAGATGGTATTGAAACTGCAAATGCCGTGATAGCAGCGTATGAGTACAAAGGCCCGGTATATATCAGGATTAACCGTGGTTTTGATCCTTTCTTATATGAAAAATCTGATTACGGATTTCAGATAGGCAAAGCAGTACAGCTTAAAGATGGCACTGATATTACCATTATAGCCTGCGGTGCTGCTGCGTATAATGCTTACCATGCTGCTGGTATTCTTGAAAAAGAAGATGGGCTGAGTGTGCGGGTACTCAACATGCATACAATTAAACCCATTGATGAAGAGGCCATCCTTAAAGCTGTTATGGAAACACGACGCATAGTGACATTTGAAGATCATAACATTTATGGTGGACTGGGTAGTGCAGTTGCTGAGGTAATAGTAAAAAGCGGAAAAGCCTGTGCATTTGAATCAGTTGGTATTCCCGATGAATATGCCATCATAGGGCTGCCTGAGGATTTGCAGAATTACTATGGATTTGATCAGAATAAAATTATTGAAAAAGTACGGCAGATAATGGGCAAAGATTTTGAACAAACTGAAGACTGGGAAGACGAGGTGTAATATGGCAACCCAGAACGAATTGTTTGCATCAACAATTTTTCTAAAAGCTGCATTGCCGCTTACTAAAGTAATACTGGAATACAGGCCAAAAATGGCTGCAAAATATAAAGGGCTCAACGGTGTGGTGCAGTTTATTGCAAAGGATGAGGCTGGCGATATTGGCGCATATCTGCAGTTTACTGATGGTGTACTGGATGTAAAGTATGGCATTCATGAAAAACCGGATATAGTCTTCACGTTTAAGGATGTAAAGACTATGAATGCATTTTTTGCCGGTAAGCCAGCGGTGCCATCTATAAAAGGTTTAACTAAATTTAAATTGTTAATGAAAGCAGTTAATTTATTACTGGCTCTTAAGATCATTGGCAGGAAAACTCCACCAAAAAAGGCAGAAGACCGTGAGCTTATGGTAAGGCTTATGCTCTATTTGTTGCCACTTGGAATAAGTCAGCTTAATAAAGCAGGTCATCCTGAAATATCAAAATTTTGTAAAAAAAGTCCCGACAGAACGTTTGCATGGTCGGTGAATGGTACTGATATAGCTTCGTATCTTCGGATGAAGGCAGGAAACTCAAAGGCAGGGAGGGGCAAATATACTCGTTCAAAGCCATTTGTAGAATTTAAGTTTGACAGTGTAGATGGTGCTTTAGGCATTTTATTACAGACAACTGATATGATTGAAGCCTCAATAAACCGTGTTCTTGTTATTGAAGGTTCACCGGAATATGGCAAAGAGATAGGTTCATTCATGAATACGGTTGGACAATTGGCGTCATAACATTGTGAAAATTTTATGTATGTTTCTGTTGGGGGTGTCCCAAAAGAGGTCGTTGAGTAAATTTTGCAAATATTATATCGTAATATTCGCTCATTTCGATACAATTTTGCCACAAAATCTGGCAAAATTACTCAATGAGTGTTGTGAAATTTGTATCGAAACGACTTTTAGGACACCCCTTTGCATTATTGTGAAAAATAATACATATAAACTACGGAGGTATCATGAAAGTAAAATCATTAAGTCATGTTGGAATAACCGTCACCAATTTTGAAAAAGCGATAAAATGGTACTGGGAAATGTTTAGATTCCCACTGGTTGCTGAAGAAACTATGGATGAAAAACAGGTTGAAGCATTATACAGTTTGTATGGATTAAAAAATACTAAATTACGACTTGGCTTTTTACGAACTCCAGGTGGGGCTGTACTGGAAATATTTGAATTTACACCTGCTATCCCTTCCGAAAAAGTATGCTGGAATAAGATAGGTTTAACACATATTACCCTGGATGTACGGAATGTAAATAAATGGTATAAAAAGTTAAAAGACAAGGGTGTTACGTTTTTATGTGAACCTCAAAAAACGGGCCCAAATGAATGGGTTTTTATGCAAGATATGGATGGCAACCTTATTGAGCTTATTGATTTAAAATTTAACTACATTGCTCTGAGATATTTAGGTGCCATAGTTGCTCCTCTCTTACGAAGATTACAATTTGGGAAGTATTATAAGTAAAAGAAATTATAGATAGATTACCAAATAAATAATACTTCATTAAATAAAAATATTTAAATGTAAAAATTCTAATTATTAGTATACCATAGATGCATTGTAATTGTATTTTAAAATTCTTATTCTATTGTTTTAATAAAAAATTCTTGAATTTATACAAAATTTATTATCTATAATAAGCATTATACATTCATTAACAAATAGTAATAAAAATATAATTATAAAAAATATTTGGAGGATAAACTATGGGTGACAAAGAAACGTATACCGAAGTAACAAAAACATCATGGCTTCAACGGTTGGGTGGTTCCATAAAAAGTGTTGGTGTGGGTTTTCTTCTTTTCATTGCAGCTTTTCCTGTATTATGGAAAAATGAAGGATGTGCAGTTAAGGTGGCACAGGGGCTTACACAGGGGGCTGCTGAAGTAATTTCATTGCCAGAACCCAAAGTTGATTTTGCTAATAATGGGAAACTTATACACTTTTATGGTGATGCCGTAACTGATGAGGTGCTGAAAGACCCTGTTCTTGGTATAAGTGAAAAAGCAATTCGTATAGCAAGAAGTGTTCAGATGTACCAGTGGAAAGAAATAACCAAAAGCAAAACTGAAAAGAAGTTAGGTGGTTCAACCGAAACAACTACCGAGTATACCTATGAAAAGGTATGGTCTGATAACGTTATAAATTCTGACTCATTCAAATACAACCAGGGACATTCTAATCCTAAAGCTATGGCAATTCCATCTCAAACGTTTCAGGCTAAAAATGTTAAAGTTGGCGATTTTGTTTTAAATGATGAACTTATAAGCCAGATTCAGGGTGGCGAAGCAATTGCAGTTGATGCATCAAAAGTAGCTAAAGAGTATGCTGGTTTGGCAAAACAACTTGGCAATGAAATATACATTGGTAATGATCCCAATAATCCACAAATAGGTGATTTAAGAATTAGTTGCCAGGTTGTTCGTGCACCACAAAAAGTTTCAGTTATTGCGCAACAGCAGGGTAATTATCTTTCACCATTCCTCACTAAAACAAAAACAACAATACAGATGTTGCATACTGGTATAGTGAGTGCAGACCTTATGTTTCAGGAAGCACAGGAAAGTAATACAATAAGGACGTGGATGGTAAGATTGTTGGGTTTTGGGCTTATGTTTTTTGGCCTAATGATGATATTAAAGCCACTGGTAACATTAGGTGATGTAGTCCCATTTATTGGTAGCATTTTACATTTTGGTACAGGAGTAGTATCTTTCATTATTGCTTTTTCTCTTTCGCTTATTGTTATTGCAATTGCATGGATTGCAGCCAGGCCATTACTGGCTATTATATTGTTAATCATAGGCATTGGGGCCTTTATCACACTTAAGGTATTAAGTACTAAAAAGACAGCTTCGGCATAGAACATACTAATACAGAATGCAATTATAAAGGCAAGGGTCAGCTCTTGCCTTTATATTTTAATTTTTTATTGATTATATTATCTAAAAGTGTATAATGATATAGATAAACAATATCTATATACATGTCATATTTAATATCGTCATACAAATAGAGAGGTGAATACTATGGAAAAGGCTTCTGACAGTGGTGTTACATATTTTATTGGTATTGATGCAGGTTCCACCACACTTTCTATTGTTTTAATGGATAAAAATAAAAATATTATTGATACATACTATGCCTATCATCATGGAAAAATTAAAGAAACCATTGAACAGTATTTACAGAAAAAACAAATAACAAAAGTTTGTGGTATAGCTATAACATCATGCACACCACAGGTTTTGAATGCTTCCATTGTCAATTCACAGGTTGCCTATGTTCAGGCAGCTAAGGAATATATGCCACATATTCGTACACTGGTTATTGTTGGTGGTGAAAAATTTGGCGTTATTGAATTTGATGAGTATGGCAATTACTCGCAGTATAGGGGAAACACAAGCTGTGCTGCAGGTACTGGCGGCTTTTTAGATCAGCAGGCACGGCGATTACAGCTTGAAGGCTCTCATCAGCTTTCAGAGTTGGCGCTGAAAAATTATGGCGATATACCAAAGATAGCTTCGCGCTGTGCGGTATTTGCAAAGACTGACCTTATCCATGTTCAGCAAGAAGGTTACAGTATTTATGAAATATGTGATGGCCTGTGCTCTGGTCTTGCACGCAATATTGCCGATACCTTGTTTGCCAGTAAAAAGCCTCTGGAGCCGATTGCAGTGGTTGGTGGTGTGTCATTAAACAAAGCAGTTATTAAACACTTTGAATCAATTATTAATACAAAAGTTTTAGTGCCGGAACTATCGCACCTGTATGGTAGTTTGGGTGCAGCACTGTGGGCTGTTTCCAATTATGTTAGCGGACAGATAGCAATTGAATTTACACATGCAAATGAACAAAAAGAATACCACTACGACAACCTTGATATTGTATTGAGCCAGTATCCTGAATTTGCTGGCATTGAATCATATATGTTTAAATCCAGGCATGATGTTGAAGTTGATATCTACACGCCATTTATGCCACACCCTGAAGCCTTTATTGGTATTGATATTGGTTCAACAAGTACAAAGATGGCAGTGACCGATAGTTCCGGTAATATGCTTGCTGGCTTTTATACACGTACAGCCGGGAAACCGCTTGAAGCAGTACAATCGCTATTTGAAGCACTTGACAGCTATGTGCAGCGTAAAGGTGTTACATTAACCATTAAAGGAGCAGCCACTACAGGTTCAGGGCGAAAGTTCATAGGAACACTTATTGGTGCTGATGTGATCCTTGATGAAATTTCCGCACATGCCAAAGCTGCGGTAGCATTGAATCCACAGGTAGATACCATCATAGAGATAGGTGGGCAGGATTCAAAATTTACCATGCTGAAAAATGGTAATGTGGTCTTTTCGCAGATGAACAATGTGTGTGCTGCTGGAACAGGTAGCTTTATTGAAGAGCAGGCATATAAGCTGGGGTGCCCCCTTTCTGAATATGCTGACAGGGCGTTGGGTAAGCGCTCACCGGTTGCAAGTGACCGATGCACTGTATTCATGGAACGCGACATCAACTACCTGATGAGTAAAGGGTATTCAACTGAGGAATTGCTTGCCACAGTGCTTCATTCGGTAGTGGAAAATTATCTTTCAAAGGTTTCAGGTGAGGCAAAGATTGGCAATTGTATATGCTTTCAAGGAGCTACAGCAAAGAATAGAGCACTGGTAGCAGCGTTTGAACAGCGGTTGCAAAAACCAATATTTGTTTCAAAGTATTGCCATTTAACTGGCGCACTGGGGTGTGCACTTGAAGTAATGGAAACATATAGCGGAAAGACAAAATTCCGTGGTTTAGACCTGTATAAAAAAGATATACCTATAAAGAATGAAGTGTGTGAACTATGCACCAATCACTGCAAGCTTAAAGTGGGAACTATTGATAATGAGATTGTTGCATTTGGTTTTTTGTGTGGCAGGGATTATCATTATAAAAAGTTTGTCAGTAAAACTAAGGGTATATTTGATTTTACAAAAGAAAGAAAAAAGATTCTCTCTACGTCAACCAAAGATAAAACAGCAACAATTGGGATACCAGCAGCACTACATTTAGTAGATGAGCTTGATTTGTGGATTGATTTCTTTTCACGTCTGGGTGTCAGTGTTACCACAAGCATGGATTGTCCTGATCCGGTAGCTACAGGTAAGCGTTTAGCACAGGCAGAATTCTGTGCACCTGTAGCAGCTTTTCATGGCCATATTGCCTATCTGGTTGATAAATGCGATTATATCTTTGCGCCTTTCTATTTAGAAAAAGATGCACCACAGGAGGCGCGCAGGCAATACTGTTATTATACACAATTCGCGCCTGCACTGGGACATCTTCT
Source organism: Spirochaetota bacterium (assembly GCA_029907515.1). Lineage (GTDB taxonomy): Bacteria > Spirochaetota > UBA4802 > UBA4802 > UB4802 > UBA4802. The sequence continues at coordinate 13,758 of JARYLT010000090.1, forward strand.
ACCTGAAGCTTTTACAAAGTTACTATCGCCCGTACTTAATTATGAAATACAACCACTCCAGAGTAGAATGGCATTATTTAATGCATGTAAAAAGATGAACATTGATGCCAATTACCTTGAAATCATGATGGCATTTGAGCAGGCACTGGCAGCGCATAAAGAAAAAAGCAAAAAGCTACTGAAAGTTGGTACTCAATTTTTGAAGTCACACAATGGTATAGCAGTGGTGTTGCTTGGGAGGCCATATAATGCATTGCTTGATTCAATGAATAAGTCAATACCTTCAATGTTTGTCAATTTAGGTATACCAGTACTGTATCAGGATATGATTGACTATAGCAGTAAGGATGTAGAAGACATTAACGATTTACTGACAGCATTTCACTGGCATTATGCTTCAAAGATAATTGAAACAGCACATGTTATTTCCAGGAAAGATGGATTATATCCCGTGCTGGTAACATCGTTTAAGTGTGCACCTGATTCGTTTGTGATGGAATACTTTAAACGCATTATGGATAAAGCAGGTAAGCCGTATTTAATTTTGCAACTTGATGAGCATGACTCAACCGTTGGATATGAAACACGTATAGAGGCAGCAATACGTTCTTTTAAAAATCACTATGCATCTTTGGGCGTGCCTGCAAAACAGGTTCGTGTTGTTCCTGCAATTACACGTGAATCCCTACAGGGAAAGACAGTGTTGCTACCAAACTGGGATATAATGGCAGCGCGCCTGCTTAGAGCAAACCTGCAGCGAGAAGGCATTGAAGCGCATATACTGTATGAAGATGATACACTAATTGCAAAGGGTACGCGAACCAATACCGGACAATGTATTCCGTTAAACATTATTGCGTATGAATACATTGATTATGTTGAAAAGCATAATCTTAATCCAGCTAAAACAATATTGTGGATGGCTGATTCAGAAATATCCTGTAATATCCGAATGTATCCGTATTTTATAAAAAGTATATTTGATAGTTACGGTAAAGGATTTGAAGAAACACAGGTTTTTGTTGGCGATATATCATTCAGGGAAGTTTCAGTAAAGGCAGCAATCTATACCTATTTTGCCTTTATGTTCAGCGGACTGCTGCGCAGAGCAGGTTGCCATTTCAGGCCGTATGAATGCATTCCAGGTTCCACTGATAAAGCCGTTGAGCAAACCATGCAGGAGTTTGAGCAAGCTTTCAGGGATGAAATAGAATGGTCAGATGCACTGGGTAATATGGTTCAGCGATTCAAAACAATAAAAGTTAAGCGTACAAACCGTCCCAAAGTTGCAATATTTGGCGACCTGTATGTTCGTGACAACGATGTTATGAATCAAAACCTGATAGCTTTTATTGAAAAACATGGTGGTGAGGTTATCACAACACCATATAATTATTATGCCAGGATGATAGCAAATCCATATTTTAAAAAATGGTTCAGGGAGGGTAAATACAGGGCCATAGTTACCGGAAAGACATTGCTGACAGCAGTTGAACTTATGGAAAAGAAATACTACAGTTATTTTGAAACACTGCTGAATGAGCCAAATCCTGTATATACTGTTGACTTTGAAAAGGTGTTATCACAATTTGGCGTTACGATGTATCATACCGGTGAATCATTTGATAATCTTATCAAGATATTTTCGCTTTTGCAGCACTATCCCGATATTAAACTCTTTGTACAAACTAGTCC
>JARYLT010000091.1 GCA_029907515.1 Spirochaetota bacterium
GAAGTGTATAACAAAATAACCGGAAGAACGGGACCATTCTGGAATGAGCGGTATAAGGATAGCATCATAGAGTTTGCAAAGGATGGGTTTCACTATTTGCTGTGGTTATTATGGTATTTAGCCTATAATCCCATACGGAGAAGATTATGCTCTGACCCTACCAGATACCACTACAGCAGCATACGAGCATATTTAGATGAAGATGCCGATGTAGGAGTACCCATAGACCATCATGATTACTTTGTGCAACTGGGGAAAACGTTTGCTGAGAGGGTAGCAAAGTTTATGCGGTATGAGGAGTATTATCGGAAGAAGTATTCCATGATACTTAAGTGGGTGTAAAAAAAATAAAAAATAAGAAATGGGGTCAGAGCTTAAAGATCAAGCATACATAGCCAATATTCAGACTAAAATATTTTTTATCACTTTCCGTGAAAAATCAGTAAGAATGCGAGCGGTTAGACCCCATATCGTATAGCCATTGAAATGGTAATAATAAATGGCATACGGTGTGCCTTCATAGGTATAATATTTAACATCGTCATATTTTTCTTCTACAAATAACGAAAGAGGCACCTCTGTATATGATTCGATTTCATCGTGATTAATGGTAAGATCGTAGGGATATGGTATAATTCCAACAAAAGTATATACATGAAAACCATATATTGATATAAAATGGTCAAATTCACCCAATATTGTCACATCATCTGGCTTTATGCCAACTTCCTCATAGGTTTCGCGAAGCGCTGTATCTAGTGGTGTTGCATCATCTTCGTCAATTCCACCGCCTGGTAATGAAACCTCACCCTTGTGAGTCCCAACGTTATTTGTGCGTTTGGTAACAAGCACATGAGGCTGATTATCTTTTAAAAGAATAGGAATGAGCACTGCAGCATCTTTCAGACTTTTGCGTTCAATTGCTCGGGGTGGGCGCTGGTGCAATACCTGTTTTATCCTGTCACAAAATTTCAAAAATTCGTTATAATCACTGAACTTAAGCATATAAATCACCGCCATACATATCATTGATTACAATGACAGGAAATTTTTCTACTGTCAATTTATACATTGCTTCGGGGCCAAACTCTTCAAAAGCTACTATCTGCGCATCCACAACACATTGATTGAGATAGGCAGCAGCACCTCCAAAGCTTGAGCAATATACCGCGTTATAATTAACCAAAAGCTTTTTAACTTCACTGCTGCGAAATCCCTTGCCTATGAACATCCTGACGCCTAACGACAGCATGGCTTCAGTATAGGCATCCATACGGTAAGAGGTTGTGGGGCCGATAGCTCCTATAGGCATACCCGGTGGTGCAGGACTTGGCCCTGCATAATAGATTACAGCATTGGTAAAATCTATGGGGAGAGGTTTTTGCTGTGTTACAAGCTCTGCTATCTTTTTATGAGCTTTGTCACGGGCAGTATAGATGGTGCCAGATATAGTTATAAAGTCCCCTGCCTTCAACTGTTGCAAATCGTGTTCTGGTATGGGTGTATGTAAATCAATAGTTTTCATAGTATTGTGGACCTGTAGCGTAATGAATGGCAGTTAAGATTAAGTGCAACGGGAAGTGTTGCAATGTGAGTAGGAGCTTCTTTTATTCTGACAGTTGCAACAGTATTGTTGCCACCAAACCCTAAAGGGCCAACACCAGTAGTATTGCACCTTTGTAATATAACCTCTTCAAGCCTGCGGTATTCTTCGTTGGGATGTGGTTCTTTTTGCAAAACCGCCTTTTTTGCATTAAGCATGGCAACATCAGCAGTTCCACCAATTCCAATTCCCAAAAAAAGTGGAGGGCAGGGATTGGGACCAGCCTGTTTAACAGTGGCTACTATATAATCAATAATTTGTTCAATATCTGCTGTTGGTGTAAACATCCTTAATGAGGACATGTTTTCTGATCCACCACCTTTTATGTATACTGTAATGGCAAGAGAATCCCCTTCAACGATATCGGTGTGGATGAATACCGGTGTATTGGTGCCTGTGTTGGTTCTATCAAAGAGTGGATCTTTTACTATGGATGGTCGCAGATAGTGACTTCTATAGGTATCTGCCACTGCCGTATTTATTATTTCTTCAGGGTTGCCATCAATGGTAACGCCGGTGCCTATCTGTAAAAATACTATCACTGAACCACAGTCCTGACATAGAGGAATATGCTTGGTAGCAGCGATGGTAGCGTTTTGTAGCAATATATGGAGAGTTTCTTTGGCTAAAGGTTTTTTTTCACTACTGTGCATGGTAGATAGTGCCTGATAAACGTGGTCAGGTAGGTTAAAATTAGCCTGGACTACAAGGTTTGAAACAGCAGTATAAAGCTCTTCGTGAGAAATGGTGCGCATTTACTTTTGTTCTTGTTCCAGCAATGTTGTGTATTCATCCCACGTTGCTTCTATCTCGCGGGCTGCTTCGGGATCAAGTATTTCTATGATAAAGCCTGCATGGACAATAACTTTATCGTTGATTTTAACGTCAGGGGTCAGAGCAATGTCAACAACCTTCTCTACTCCCATAGATTCAACAATTGCTTTAGTTCCTTCAATTTTTTTTACTGTCATTGGTATTGCAAGACACATGATATCCTCCTAAGGTTTCAACATATTCGTGGCAGTTGTTCTTCAATTAACACAGGCAGTATTCTTTTTCCACCAATTTTAGTTTGAATATATGTTTTCCCGGAAAATTCGTTGGTAATATGACCAATTATGCATGCATCTCTGCCTTCAGGATGTTTTTTCATGATTTCAACAATCCCTTCAGCACAAGTTTTGTCAGCAATCATCACAACCTTGCCTTCATTTGCTATATATAATGGATCAATACCTAAGATATCAGCAACGCCACGAACTTCATCTTTTACTGGCAGATTGTCTTCAATCAGTTTAGCACCAAATGGAGCGTTTTTCGTAATTTCATTAAGTACGGAAGCAACACCACCTCGGGTGGCATCGCGCATAAATTTGATAGCGTCAGGATAATGACGTATAACATCCTCAATCAGATGATTGAGTGCAGCACAATCTGATGAAAGGCCTTTTGAAAATGTGAGATTGTTGCGCAGTGCCATAATGGTGGTGCCATGATCGCCAATGCTTCCATTAATGATAATGGTATCGTGGGGTTTTATCTCCCTTCGCTGGGGTGGATTTGTAAACACTCCTATGCCCGCTGTGTTTATATAGATACGGTCGCCTTTGCCTTTCGGCACAACCTTGGTATCGCCGGTTACTATCGCCACTCCTGCTTTCAGGGCTGCTTCTTTCATAGATACAAGAATACGTTTGAGTGTTTCAATTTCAAGTCCCTCTTCCAGTATCAATGCACATGAGATGTACTGAGGGGTGGCTCCCATAACTGCCAGGTCGTTAACGGTGCCGTTAACCGCCAGGCTTCCAATTGTCCCACCAGTAAATTCAATTGGTGTAATAGTATAGCTGTCAGTGGTGAAGGCAATGCTTGTTGTAGCAAGGTTAAGATGTGCTGCATCATCTAATTGTATGGTTTCATTGCCAAGAGTAGATTTTATAAGGTTATTGATAAGATCATTCATAAGCTTGCCGCCACTGCCGTGGCCGGGAACAATTATATCCATTACTTCCTCCCGTATTTATAGTATGCTGAACATGGACCTTCTGATGAAACCATGCATGGACCAACAGCATGTTCCGGTGAACATGCTTTACCAAATAGCGGACAATCAGTTGGGAGTATCACACCACGCAAAAGCTCGCCACAGCGGCATCCGGGGTGTTCTTTGGGTGGAGGAACATCTACAGGGAATTGTTTATATGCATCAAAATCAGCATATTCTTCTTTTAAGTCAAGACCACTTTCTGGTATTACTCCTATTCCGCGCCAGGTAGCATTGCCTTTAGTAAAAACGCTATACAGTATTTCAAGGGCTTTTGGGTTGCCCTCGTCACGCACAACACGGGTGTACTGGTTTAGAACTTTTGGCGTGTTATTTTTAATGAGATCAAGCAACATCAGTGTTCCGCGGATGAGGTCATGATCTTCAAAGCCTGCAACCACAGCAGGTTTACCATAATCGGTGGCAATAAAATCCCATACATTTTTGCCAATAATGGCGCTCACATGTCCGGGTAGTATAAATCCATCAATGTTAACTTCGCCGGAATCAAGTAATACTTTTACAGCGGGTACCGTGAGTTTGTTGCCGGGCAATAGAAAGAAATTTTTTATGTTTTTTTTCTTTGCTTCAAGCACACAGACAGCCTCAGCAGGTGCGGTGGTTTCAAAGCCGATGCTTAAAAATATAAATTTTTTATCAGGGTTTTTTTGTGCCATATCAACGGCATCCATGGGGGAGTAGACAACCTCAACCTGCAATCCTTTTGATTTTTCCTTTGCAAGTGAACTATATGATGAAGGCACTTTCATCATGTCGCCAAAGGTTGCTATAACACAGTTATGCTGCCAGCCTATGGCTATGGCAGTGTCCAGGTAATCATTAGCGGTAACGCATACAGGGCAGCCAGGGCCGTCAATAAGCCGTAAGCTTTGTGGAAATATGTCTTTAACGCCTGTGCGGAAAAATTCAGTTGTGTGTGTGCCACACACTTCCATAATGGCAACAGGCTGTGGCAATAAATACTGTGACAATAAAGCAGCTTCTTTTTTAATATCAGACATGAATATTCTCCCTGGCAATAGCAATCTGTCCTAAGGCAATACCGCCATCATTGCACGGTAGTTTGTGCGGGGTGTATACGTCAAATGATTTTTTTGCAAGTCCTGTTGTTATAAGGTGTAGCAGGATTCTATTGTGAAATACGCCGCCTGAAAGGGCAACCTTGTTTATTGAATAGTGTTCTCTGAGTTTACATGCAGTGGTGATAGTGACTTCAGCTATTGCCCTGTGAAATCGCATGGCAATAGCAGCAACAGGAACATGTAATTCTATCATATTGACTATTTCTTGAATAATATGGGCAGTGTCAATAACAAGAGTCTGCTCCTGCTTGATGGGCACTTCAAACACTGTAGTATCTTTTATTGCTTCAAGTGCTTTTTCTTCTAAAAGCATGGCAGCTTCGGCTTCAGTGCTGATATGATGTGCAACTCCTAAGATGGCAGCAACACCGTCAAAAAGCCTTCCAATGCTGCAGGTTGCAGGGCAGTTTATGGTTTTATAAACTATCTCCTTTACAAATTCTTTTTCCTGTTTTTGTGTAAAAAATGTGGAATCATCAACAGATGATGTCATAAGCAAAGACAGACCTATCTTCCATGGGTCTTTTATGGCATGCTCACCGCCAGGCAAACCAAAGTAATCAAAATGGGCTGCACGGATAAACTCCTTTGTGTCTGCAATTAACAGTTCACTTCCCCACAGTGTATGGTCGGTTCCGTATCCAGTGCCGTCATAGGCAATGCCAATAATAGGCTCTTCTATGCTATGTTCCTGGCACACTGAAGCAATGTGCGCGTGATGATGCTGTACTGCAACTGTTTGTAGTGTGGTTTGCTCCTGCGCAAACATGGTGGTGAAGTAATTGGGATGCATGTCGTGCGCAATGAGTTTTGGCTTAACATCAAAGATTTTACAAAAATGGGCGATAGTTTTTCGGTAAAGGTCATTGCCCCACGGAGTGGCAAGGTCCCCCAGAAACTGACTTACGATAGCAACGTTGTTTCGTGCCAGCGCAAAGCTGTTTTTTAAATCACCGCCTGTTGCAAGGATATGAAGCGGTGTTTCTTTGATGAAGATAGGTGCAGGGACATATCCCCGTGAACGGCGAACAAAATATGGCTTTTCGTCAACAACGTATACTACTGAGTCATCGGTGTGCGATAGTATCTGGCGATTGTAGGTGACAAAGTAATCGGCAATTGTGCCCAAACGCTCAAAGGCATCATCGTCGTTGTATATAATGGGCTCATCGGATATATTGGCACTGGTCATGACGTATATGCTTTCATCATTGCTGGAAAAAAGCATATGTTGAAATGGTGTATAGGGAAGCATGACGCCAATATAGGTGAGTCCTGGTGCAACGTATGGGCTTACTATATCTTTTTGTAATTTCAGCAGTACAATAGGGCGCTCCTTGCTTAACAAAAGTTCTTTTTCTTTTTGAGTCACAAGGCAAAAGGTTTCTAAAAATTGTAGTGATGATACCATGATGGCAAAGGGTTTAAATGGGCGCCCTTTTCGCATCCGTAAAAGATTAACACAGTGATCATTGGTGGCATCGCACGCTAAGTGATATCCCCCAACGCTTTTCAGTGCAACAATGTGGTGTTTTAAGATCGTCTGCAACTGGCTGATTATGGCATCAAATTGAGATTGAATAACCTTACCGGAACTATCGCACAGCACTATATGAGGGCCACACTGTGGGCAGGCATTGGGCTGGGTGTGAAACCTGCGATTGTGGGGGTTTGTATATTCTTCATAACACTGAGGACACATGGAAAATGGCTTCATGGCGGTGTTATCCCGGTCATAGGGGATATCGTCAATAATGCTGAAGCGGGGACCACAGTGCGTGCAGGTAGTAAACGGGTAATGATAGCGACGGTTATGCACGTCAAAAAAGTCTTCCAGACACTCATGACAGATAGCCACATCAGGTGGTATAAATACATCGCGGGTGCCTGTTGTGGTGCTTTGCAGTATAGTAAAACTTTTAAATCCATTGGGTGGAAGTTTGGTGATTTTGATATCAATAATCTGAGCAAGTGGAGGAGGGTTGTTTCGAATAATGTCAACGCATTGCTTGATAGCTTCTTCAGGTCCTTCTAAATGAATTGTTACTCCTTCTGTGTCATTTGAAACGCTACCACAAAGATTGTGGCTAACAGCGACATTATACACAAATGGTCTGAATCCCACTCCCTGAACAATGCCTTTTACCTGTATGTGATAATGATGTGTCATACTATGCATTGTAGCACAAAATATTCATAGCCTGCAATTCATACGTAAAAAATTGATCAGCAAAAACCTGTGGGCATATGAACAATGTGATTCTGTGGTTATTCCAATAAAGTACATGGTCTTTACAGGGAAGAATTTTTTTGTATGTAAGATTGCTTTGTTAGTCTACTTATTTCAGTGACATTGGGCACTTCACTATAGTTTGATAGGACAAAGGAAGTCAATAATTTTATGTAATACTAAAATATTATTGACATTAATTTCTATATGTTATATGATAGCACAATTGATAAAGTAAGTACCTGCAGGTAATGGATGATTAATGGAGCATCTGGAATAATATTTTAAAAAATTAATAAATCAATTATTTGGTTGACTTGCAACGCATAATAATAAAATTTATATTTTTAATGGTTTTTATGCCTAATTTATAACATGTAACATGATAAATCTATACAACGTAAGGAGGTAAAATGTGAGTAAAATCAGGCTGTTTGTGGTTTGTTTGGGTATACTTGTCATTGCAGTAATTATTGGTTGCTCTGAGGGAACAACCAATATCAATCCCAGCCCAACTGATGTTGTTACGATAACAGACATTAATAAGTTTATTACTGAAAAGGACAAACTGGCAGGGATTGCTGCAACCATGAATGCAATGGATCCTGTTGCAATGCCACATAAAAAGCACGAAGATGCAGGTATCAAGTGTGTAGTGTGCCATCATAAAGCTGGCAATGATGACAGGATAAAACAGTGTGCGGAATGTCACAAAGGTGCAAAGGGTGAGGATACCATTCATGGTCTGTGCATTAATTGCCATGCTCAGTCCAAGAAAGGTCCCGTGCTTTGTAATGAGTGTCATATTGCTAAAGAATAAAGGCATATGGCTGATAGTGCAATGAAACGAGGTAAAAAAATATTAATTCTTGGCATAGGAAATCTACTTCAAAAGGATGATGGCATTGGAGTACATGTGGTGCAGTATATGCAGAAAAACAATGTCAGCCTGCCTGCTAATGTGGAACTGCTGGATGGTGGAACTGCCGGCTTTGATCTCATTCCATACATGATAGATTTTGATAAATTGATTATTGTTGATGCATTGAAGGTCCAGGACAGGCCAGGTAGCATTTACAGATTTGATGGCAAGCATTTAAAAGCACAGACGCCTAACGTTTCATTGCATGAAATGGGAATTGCCGAGGTGCTAAAGGTGTTAAAAGTTCAGGGTTACAGCCCTGAGGTGGAAGTTATAGGGATTGTTCCTGAGAATATCAATACACTGGATATTACGCCAAGCCCTTCGGTAGCGGAATCAATACCAAAAGTTGTGGATTTGATTCTTGATAGTGTTACTGCTTATTAACCTGATACATTAGGAGGTTGTTACATGTCGCTAAATAGAAGAGAATTTTTAAAAGTCATGGGTGCTACAACAGCTGCAGTAGCATTCCCAAGTGTACTTATTCAGGGTTGCAAAAGGGCATTACAGAAAGCTTCAGAACGTACCAATGTAATCTGGATTCAGGCACAGTCATGTTCTGGATGCTCTGTTTCACTTTTGAATAAGCTTGAGCCTGATATTGCAACCGTTATTACCGAATACATAAGCCTGAACTATCACCAGACATTATGCGGTGGTACAGGTCATGCTGCCATACAGGTTCTTGAAAATGCGGTTAAGACTAACCGCAAAGATTTTATATTAATTGTTGAAGGTTCCATACCTACAAAATCTGATGAATACTGTACCATAGGTGAAATGGATGGCAGAATCATTGGTGCACGTGAATGGATTGAAAAATTAGGGAAAAATGCAATAGCACTGGTTGCTGTTGGTTCATGTGCAACATTTGGTGGAATACCTGGTGCAAAGATACGGGCAACAGGCGATAACCCAACAGGAGCAGTTCCATTACAGAAGTTATTCCCTGATAAGAAGGTAATCAATATCCCCGGATGCCCGCCACATCCAGACTGGATGGTAGGAACGCTGCTGCATGTATTGTTAAAAGGCATGCCTGAACTTGATGAATATAACAGACCACTCATGTATTTTGGCACCACTGTTCATGAAAAATGCTCACGACTTCCCGATTATAAGCGTGGACGTTTTGCAAAACACTGGGGCGAAGAAGGCTGTTTGTATTTATTAGGTTGTTTAGGTATGGATACGGGATGCGATATCCCCACCCGTGGCTGGGTAGGTGGTATGAATACCTGTACTGGCTGTGGTTCAGGATGTATAGGATGTACAGAGCCTCCATTCCCAGATTATGGCAATAGAGGTATTTATAAACATCTTGTAGCAAGCAATGATGAATTACAAACGCTACATCCTGAAATTGCCAGCACTGTAGTAAAACTTAAGAATGGAGGTGTCATCAATGGCTAAGGTATTATTGGATCCCATTACCAGAATAGAAGGTCATCTTTCTATTGAGATAGATGTTCAGAATGGCAGGGTCGTTGATGCAAAAAGTAAAGGTGATATGTTCCGTGGTTTTGAGATGATTTTAAAAGGTCGAAACCCTGTTGATGCAAATCAAATTACACAGCGTATATGTGGCGTGTGCCCTGTTTCCCACGGTATTGCATCAAGCAAATGTTTAGATGCAGCGTTTGGCATAGTGCCCAATAAAAATGGGCGATTGCTCAGAAACTTAGTATTTAGTGCTAACTATCTGCAATCACACATATTGCATTTTTACCATTTAGCTGCACTTGACTATGTGGATATAACTGCTATCCTGAAATACAATGGCTCTGACAAAAAGCTTCTTGCGTTGCGTGATTGGGCCAAAAATGAGCTTGAGGTAAAGAAAGGCCGACAGGATGCTATCACCGCTGTAGCACCGTTTTTACCACGATATGAAGGCGATTTTTACATTAAAGATCTTGATTTGAATATTGCAGCGATAGCTCATTATGTACAGGCCCTTGATATGAGAATGAAAGCTCATCAGATGGTTGCTCTGTTTGGAGGAAGGGTGCCGCATCTTATTGGTTTAGTACCAGGTGGTGTTACTCAGGTTCCTACACGAAGTGCTATACGTCAGTACAGAAAACTTTTAAAACAGGTTGAAGAATTTGTAAACGAAGTGTATATCAATGATGTAATAGCTGTGGCAAAAGCATACAGTGACTATTTCAAGATTGGCAGGTATACAAACTTCCTGTCGTATGGTGTATTTGAAGAAAATCCAGAGCAGACGGAGTTCTTCTTTAAACGTGGAGTTTTTGATGGCAAAAAACTACAAGAATTTGATTCATCAAAGATTCGTGAACAGGTACGGTTTGCTCGTTACAACTCTGGCAGCAACCTGCATCCATACCAGGGTCAGACTAATCCTGATCCTTACAAAGCTGGTGCATATACATGGCTTAAGGCACCACGATATGATGGCATGCCAATGGAAGTTGGGCCATTAGCACGCGTAGTTGTAAACTATCTGGGTGGCAATGCAGACGTAAAGAAAGAAGTTGATGCATTGCTCAAAGTGTTCAATGCTGATATCGATGCAGTGTTCTCTACATTGGGACGTCATGCTGCCCGTGCTATAGAATGTAAACTTCTTTGCCAGAGAATGTATGAGTGGCTGGATGATCTGGAAGTTGGCGAAATGCCACGCTCCACGTATGAAATACCGGACAAAGGCCAGGGTGAAGGCTTGACTGAAGCACCACGTGGTGCATTGGGACACTGGATTGTTGTTGAAGATAAGAAGATAGCAAATTATCAGTGCGTTGTACCAACAACATGGTTCTGCGGTCCACGGGGTGATGATGGTAAGTTAGGACCAGTTGAACAGGCGTTATTAGGTACACCAATAGCTGATCCCAGGAATCCAATTGAAGCAGCACGTGTAGTTCGTTCATTTGACCCATGTATAGCCTGTGCGGTACATGTTGTTGAAGGGGATAAGGAGATAGGAACCTTCAAGATTTGCTAAGAATACATACCGTATTATATAAAGGGCTATCATCCAGCGGTGATAGCCCTTTTTTTTGTTTAAATGTAATAAGATATTTATAGTAAAAGTATTTGACAAATACAAATTTTATTATATTTTGTATTTATAAAATATAGGAAGTGATTATGAGCATTATCCGAGATGTTACCCTTGAAGCACTAAACTATATCCATAATGATGATATTTTGATTTTTATTGGAGCTCGGCAAACCGGGAAAACAACTATTTTACGGCAGATCCAGAAATCTCTTGAAAAAGAAAGCACTGCAGTTTATTTTATAAATCTGGAGGATCCAGATTATTTAAGTTTACTTAATGAAAATCCTAAAAATCTTTTGAAACTGTTTAGTTTTGATTTAAATAAAAAAAGTTATGTTTTTATAGATGAAATTCAATATCTTACTAATCCATCAAATTTTTTAAAATATTTTTATGATGAATATAAGGGAAAAATAAAATTATGTGTATCAGGTTCAAGTGCTTTTTATATTGATAAAAAATTTAATGATTCGTTGGTTGGACGAAAAAAGTTGTTTTATGTGCGCACATTATCTTTTAAAGAATTCCTACGCTTTAAAAATGAGAATAAGCTGATAGAGAATGATTTTAAAAATCTGAGTATAACCGAAAAGGAAAAAATATCATTTTATTATCATGAGTATATGCTATATGGTGGATATCCAAAAGTTGTTTTGAGTGATTTTGATCAAAAAATAGATCTTTTAATGGATATAGCGTATTCATATGTAAAAAAAGATATATATGAAGCACATATAAAAAGTGATCAAGTTTTTTACAAGTTATGTAAAATATTAGCATCACAAATTGGTGGATTGGTAAATACATCAGAGTTAGCAAATACTTTAGGTATTTCAAAGACAGCAATTGATAATTATATATATATATTACAAAAGTCATTTCATATATCCCTGGTAAGACCTTTTTATATGAATGTACGAAAAGAATTGACCAAAATGCCCAAGTGTTATTTTATGGATACTGGACTGAGAAATTTTTTTGTTTCTTCTTTTGAGTCTTTTAAAACAAGAAAGGATAAGGGACAGCTACTTGAAAATGCGTGTTTTCGACAACTGATGGATAGTAACAATGAAGATAATATAAAGTTCTGGCGAACTATACAGGGTAATGAAGTTGATTTTATTGTTAATGAGAAAATAGCCTATGAAGTGAAGGTAGATGAAAATCAGTTTAGAAAGAGCAAATACTCTGTTTTTATGCAAATGTATAAATCCATACCAATAGCGATAGTTACTTTAGATAAAAAGGTAGAAATGGTTGATGGTTGCCAGGTTTTTGATGTGTGGGAAATATAGTTTTTTTATTTGAAAATAAATGGTTTATTTGATTATTGAAAGTAACTTTAAACGAACACCATAATTTTGATGCTTTGATTATTATTCAAATTGTAGGAGAATAACAATGGAAATCCAGGTATTACAGAACATCTATGAATCAAATATTCAGAAGGCTGAGGAAATAAAAAAGTTACTCAGCCAGAAAAAAGTATATATGTTTGACATCATGAGTTCACCCGGTGCGGGGAAAACCACAATTACTGATAGAATAATCAATGACCTTATAAAGGATTACAATATAGCCCTCATTGAAGGCGATATTGAAACAACCAATGATGCTCAGCGTTTGGCAAAATATAATATTCCCATTGTTCAGATAGAAACAAAGCTATTTGGTGGTGCCTGCCATTTAGAAAGCTCCTGGATATTGGGGTGCCTGGAAAAATTTGATCTTAATGCTGTTGATGTGGTCATTATTGAAAATGTTGGTAATCTGGTATGCCCTGCCGAGTTTGAATTGGGTGATGATGAACGAGTGGTGGTATTGAGTGTAACAGAAGGTGAAGACAAACCGGTTAAATACCCGTTAATGTTTAACTCTTCACATACATTATTGATTAATAAAATAGACCTGTTGCCCTATCTTGATTTCAATATGGATGAATTACTGGCAAATGTTAAGCGCACAAATCCAAAGATGGAAGTACACAAAGTAAGCGCTAAAACCGGTGAAGGCATAGAAGGATTTTTAAAAGCACTGCGCTCACGGATAAAAAGAAAGGTTGGCAGGTAACAGTATAATAACATAATAATGTATGGGACATCATTTGTTGCTTTCGGCAGCGCTGATGAATGCTTTGCTTTGACATGATGTACTGTGCACGTGGAGTAACAATATATGACTAAAACTCTACTATGGGTTGGTTTTAATGTTTTTGTCCTGCTTATGCTTCTTTTAGATTTAGGTGTCTTTAACAGGAAGGCTCATGAAATAAAAGTAAAAGAAGCGGTACTGTGGACAATATTCTGGATAGTGTTATCTTTGATGTTTAATCTGGGCATATATTTTTACGCCGGATATCATAAAGCTTTGCTGTTTTTTACTGCATACCTTGTTGAAAAATCATTAAGTATGGATAATATATTTGTATTCCTGATGCTTTTCACATATTTTAAAGTACATCCAATGTATCAGCATAAAGTACTTTTCTGGGGTGTACTGGGTGCACTCATTATGCGTGCCATTTTTATTTTTGCAGGCATAGCATTAATAGAAAAGTTTGACTGGATACTGTATATCTTTGGTGCGTTTTTAATCTATACTGGATACAAGATGATGAAAGAAAAGGATAAAGAAATTCATCCTGAAAAAAATCCAGTGTTAAAATTAGCACGTGCCATGCTGCCTGTTACCAGTGACTATCGTAATGGGCATTTTTTTGTTAAAGAAAATGGGAAACGATTTGTAACACCGCTTTTTATTGTCTTGCTGGTCATTGAATCAACAGATGTAGTGTTTGCGGTTGATTCAATTCCTGCTGTGCTTGCAATAAGCCATGATCCGTTTATTGTGTATACATCCAATGTCATGGCTATTCTTGGACTAAGGGCACTTTATTTTGCGCTGGCAGCAGTCATGCGTCTTTTCCGTTTTTTGCATTATGGGTTATCAGTTATTTTAATCTATGTAGGTTGCAAGATGATTGCTGCTCAGGTTGGGTATCACATCCCCACAGAAATTTCGCTGGGGATAATTGCATTTGTATTGACAGCATCAATTGTAACATCAATCTATATTCCTGAACATAAATAAAAAAAATAAAATATTGACAGAGGCATAACAAAAAGACAATACCAGTTTTCCTGTGGAGGTAGGGTTATGATAACCGTGGGTATTAATATTGGTTCAACCAGTGTTAAAGTTGTGGTGTGTAACAGTGGTGTTGTTGAAACAGTTAATATCATGCCCCATGAAGGTGATGTGCCGGGCACGCTTACAACAATTCTATCGCAATTAAACGTTCCCAAAGATGCACGGGCGATAGTTACCGGGAATGAAGGAAGGTTTTTATTGCATTTACCCCGTGTCATAGAATCTGTGTGCATTGAGGAAGCGCTGAAACATAGTGATTACAGGCCAGATGCAATAGTATCTATGGGAGGAGAGGACCTTGTAGTCTATACTGTTGATGAACATAAAAAAATTAAGAATAATTTTTCAGGGAACAAGTGTGCTGCGGGTACCGGTGAGTTCTTCAAGCAACAATTGGCACGCATGAACATGACGCTTGCTGATATTCATTCCATCCCACATGAAAGCAAGGTATTGCGGTTATCAACGCGCTGTTCAGTATTTATGAAAAGTGACTGTACCCACAGGCTCAATAAAGGAGAGGCAACAAAAGGTGATATTGTTCTTTCACTTTCCAATGTGATGGCAGTTAAAGTTGTAGATTTTTTAAAAAAGGCACGCATACACAATGGTACAGTGATTATAACCGGTGGCATTACCCGTAATCCATATATAGTACAGTTTATTAAGGAAAAATTGCCTGATATTGATTTTATCATACCAGATACTGCTGCATATTATGAGGCCTTTGGCGCAGCACTGCTGGCACAGCAGTATGGGGAACCTATTGGTGATACTCTATTTGAAAAACATACCATAAGCTTTCCTCGGTTTAACAGTTTAAAAACGGCACTTAATAATGTTACGTATATTCCCTCAAAGCGTGGTGTTGCAAAACCTGGTGGAGAGTATATATTGGGTGTTGATGGTGGATCCACCACAACAAAAGCATGCCTTGTTGATATACACACTCATGAGATAGTAGC
>JARYLT010000092.1 GCA_029907515.1 Spirochaetota bacterium
AGGAAGACCTAATTTTTGTGCAAATTCTTCAAGGATTGCAATATGCTGAAGAGAAATACAGGTAGTAGTTTCAAAATGCATCATTTCCTCCCAAAGTTTATATTTTTTTTATTACGGTTTATTGGAACGAAATTATAGTATCGATAACTATCGTTGCAACAATTTTTTATATATATTAAGAACAATACCAAAAAAGAAGTTGAAAAATGGCAATGACTTATTAAAATAAATGTTTTACTGAATAAGTATAAAATATTTATAGTTATTCAAAAATACTGATTAAGAAAACACCCTATGAAAAGATTTACTATCTCACTACCTGTACTGATTAACTTTATCTTTCTAATTAGTTTAGTTGTATCATGCACACAGCAGGAAAAACATGTTGATATAATCGTTTCAAATATCCTTTCATCAAAAACTGCTATCGAACAGTATATAACAAAACAATCTACAGGTAAATGTGCTCATCCAATTTTTGTTACTTTCTGGGATTTTGATGGCACAATTTTAAAGGGAGATTGTTCTGAAGGTTATAAAGAAAATGACAGGCAAATCTACAGGGGACTGGTACAGATAGCAATAGAACAAAATTTTTCAAAGTTATATAAAGAAAATGAATTTGATGTGTTTTTCAATTACTATGAGCATCTTGATAGAACACAGGGACACCATAGTTCCTCCTGTTACCTATGCAGAAGGTAAAACAATGAAGGTTTTACAAATTATGAAGCATTTACAGCAAAAATACTCAACAGATCATGTATATGCACTTGCAGCTTTTGGTAACAGCTACCATACCGATGGACCATTTTTAGAGTATGTTGCCAAACAGAAGTTACCAGCAGGCACGCCAGTAGCTGTTATGATTAATGGTGGCAAAGAACCTGATGCATATAAAGGTCTATTCTATTGTGTTAAACAAAGTAAGATTATACAATACTCATACAAATAATTATATACAGCAAGATACATGAAGCTATTTCATTTTTGCATCTTTATTATTTTCATTCTGACAAAACCTGCATACCCTGAAATATGGGGCTACTACCTGAAAGATTCACTGCCCTATGAAAAACATCAGCAATACTGGGAAAATCGTTTTGCCAATCTTAGTGTGCTGTGTTTTACGGGAATAACCGTGAGCAGTACCGATTGCATTATTCCTGAATTTACTAACGAGCAAGCACTTTTTAAAAAAGCCTATGAGCGCAGCATAGCCCTCATACCCCATGTAACCTTTACCAGTGTTAAAAGTGGCATTGCATTTTTAACTCATCCACAATACTGGAAAAAAATAATACACACACTGGCTTATGCAATACGTACCAGCGGCTGGGCAGGATGTCATTTTGATTTTGAATACCTGCCACCCAAATATGCGGCAAACTTTGCCCAATTTTTAAAAATATTTAAGGCGATAGCTCCTGACATAAGCCTATCGGCAGCTATGTTTCCGCAGGTTGAATATAATCCCACCCATGCTGCATTCCACGATTATGCACTTCTTAGCACCTATCTTGATGCAATCGTTTTGATGTGCTACGACCAGCACAATCCAAAAACAAAACCAGGCCCAGTAACAGGTGTTGAATGGTCCAGGAAAAATATTGAGTATGCGTTACAATTTTTTAAAGCCAACCAACTATGGTTAGGCATTCCTGCCTATGGCTACCTATGGAAAGATAACACATATTACTCCGTTATCACCATGAAGTCATTGTCCAAATATGTAGCACGTTACCGTAACTATCGCCACACTTCAGGAACCATTGCTATAGAATATACGCAAAATAATGACCATTTTATTGCATATGTTCCTGACGCACATCTGCATAACCAGTTATATAAGCTGGCTACAAGTTACAAGCTCAAAGGTATTGCACTGTGGCGATTAGGATTTGAATAAAAAAATAAGGGAAGCTTGCATGCTTCCCTCATTCTAGGGGTAGAATTATGGTTGATGTTGTTAGAATTTAACCTCGGTTTTTACAAAAATCTTTCTGTCGGAATCACCAGTAAAACTTGTAGACTTTTCTTTAAAATCAGCTTTTATATCCTGGTAATATACCACAGCTCGCAGACCATTGGCAACATGATATCCTAACCCTGCTGCCCATGATGTTACCTTAGATTTGTCAAGGTCCTTGTTTTCGCCAAAAGCGTATCTACCAACTACTATAACAGGCATGCTGATGATAGTGTCTAACCTGATATTGAGCCAGCTATCAAACAATTTGTACTTGTTTTCAACAGCGGAAGCCCCTGTAGCTTTTGTACTTACTTCAGGAAGCAGGTACATAGCACCTATTTTAAAAAGCTCATCAGAGTAAACTATACCACCACCCATCTGTCTGATGTAGTTATTGCCTATTTTGTCATTGGTATCCTGGTTGCGATAGATGCCAAAAATATACAGATCTTTAACTGGCATAATCGTTGCCATGCCATAGTATGCCTTGCCATCATCACCCAGTTTTACCTCATCGGCATATTTATACCCTTCACCGTTAGTGTATGCACCAGTGAGTGTTAAAAGCTTATAAAACATAGAAACCTCTAAACTCAAACCCATGTCAGCAGAATGGTCAATTGACTGTGTCTTCCATTTGCCTGGATCGGCTACATCTGCAGGAGTTGCAGCATAGTAAAGTAGTGTCTTTGCCTGGTCCACATAGTTTTGTTCCAGCCATCGGTAATCACTCTGCTTGTCAACAAAACCAATGAGTGGTGTACCAATCATACCAAACTGAAACTTAACGTCAGCAATGTCAAACTTTTGCTTTGCTTCCACATAGGCATACTTTAAAAATACAGTGTAATAGTTAGTCCTGGATTCTACATTAGATGTAGTGGTTCCCGTCTCAGTGTATTTCTTATCGCTTTTAGCCTCAACCTGGCCAACATCTGTGGTTATCCGCACACTCCAAATGTCATCCAGCTTCTTTTTGAAATCTAAATAAACTCGCTTAATGGCAAATGTGTTGGTATTTTCATCGGGATCACCAAGCTTTGAATGATTCAATTCCTTTGACCACTCTAAATATGCCAGTCCACCAACTTCCACTTTTGGTTTTTCCGGTACCTTTTCCTCTGGTTTTGCTTCCTGCGCAAACCCAGCAGTTGCAATTGCCAGCCCTGCTACTAACACCATACTCTTTACAAACTTCATTAAAACCTCCTTAAACGTTAGTTAAATTATTGATGTTATGATTTTCAAAATCTGATTGTAAATAAGCAGCACTATATAAAGTAATTTTGTGGCAATTGTTAAGATTTTATAAATTTTGTATTTTATTCTTCAGCCTTTTTTCTATTTATTATCATACTTTCTGCATATTCTGCTACTTCCGAAAAATTTTTTTATTTTTGCAGAAAATTCCTGAAATAGAGGAAGGGAAAAATGGTAACTATTTTGAATAAACGTTATTGACAAAATTTAGTAATAATTTTTTTTAAAATTAATACTTATAACCAGGTAATACTTTTTATATCTGAATATACATCTAATATAACAAAGGTGGTAAACAGGAAGAACTATGGTGTTTTATTCATTAACAACACGATTATGTCAGTGATGTGCATATAAGGGGCCAGGTTGGTTCCCTTTTATCCGGTTTACCATTGCCTGCCTGCCGTAACTTCATAAAGCTTCCTTAAAGTTCCGGCACAGGTGGTGGCCGGTATATTTAACTTTAAGGGAGGCTTTCATGTCAGATTACACTCAGATGTGGTCCAGTTTGGGACTTGATTTACAGGCGCATGATGCATTGCTGGTGAATCAGGTGTTTTTTTATGATGATCCTGTACGATTTACTGAATCAGTCAACAAACTATGTGATGAACTAGAAGAGCGAATAAAAAATAAGGTGGGTGTATTCCCTGAACACACAAAACGTCTTGTCATTTCTGGTTGTCCCATGGCTGTTCCAAACTGGAAGGTACCATGGATTATTGAAACAAGCGGTGCAACAATAGTTGGCGAAGAATCCTGTGTTGGCGAGCGTGGTACACAGTGGATTACTGAAGCCAGAGACAATACTGTTGACGAATTACTTGATGCAATTGTTGAGCGTTACTTCCAGATAGATTGTGCAATCTTTACACCAAATCCTTCACGGCTTGAACATATCAAATCCATGGTAAAAGAGCTTAAAGCAGATGGTGTTATCCATTATGGATTACAGTTCTGTCAGCCATATATTATTGAAAGCCATACCGTGGAAAATAGCCTGGAAGCGGATGGCATTCCAACACTGCGCATTGAAACTGATTATGGTCAGGAAGATGCCGGACAGCTTAAAACCCGTATTGAAGCATTTGTTGAGATGCTGGGTAATAAATAATAAATAATAACCGCCATTGCAATGGCGGTTATTGTAAGGCCGGTATTGGGAGCCGGTGCTCCCCGCTGTCTGCAAAACAGTTGAGAAGGTACCCCCCTTCTGCCTGGTTCGACTCCGGGCCCGGCCTCATAATAATACACATACATCTTTTTATGGTTGTGAAAGCAACATTTTTTTATTTGCATTTTGTTGTTACAGGTGCTGGCAATAATTTTGGGGAAATTCTGGCTCTTCTAAATAAATATATCTAAAATTTTTTCATATAGAAACTTTATTTAATATTTCAAAGATAGAGGTTCATATATGGATAATATAATCCCTGCAGATAAATTACAAGAAGGTGATATTTTTCTCTACCATGGAATATCATGGATAAGCAAAGCCATTAGATTTTTTGATGGTACCAACTATAATCATGCTTCAATTTATACTGGTAATAACATTGTTTGTGAAGCACTGGATAATGGTATTATCAAACAATATATAAATGATAGTATCAATAATTCAGAATTCGTTATCATAAAACGTTTGAATAACAAGCCTGCAGATATGACACCTGTTCAAAATATTATTTCAAAATATGAAGGTAAACGATATGCATATGAGCAATTATTATTGTTAGCCTTAATTTGTATTTTCAGAAGAGTTAATGTAAATTTAGCTGTTACACGTTTTATTACAAAACTTTTAGAAATAGCAGCATCAATATTGGTAGAGATGATGAATGCCGGTAAGGAAGCATTAATATGCTCTGAATTTGTATATCGTTGTTATGATGAAGCACTTGAAGATGATAATGATCCCTTTACAATAATACTTGACGAAGAACATCCTTTATCTAAATCTATAATTTCAAAGTCTAAAGCTTTAGACAATATTAGCTATTTATTAAATAGAGACTGTCTATTTTCATACTTTTACTATAATGTTATTAATTCATATTCAAATAAAAAAGCAGATAATTCCTTATCATTTGAGCTAGTTAACATAAAAGAAATACCTCAGTTTAAAAAAGAAATGATAGAACCAAATTCAAATTTACATAATTTATATGAGGAGGTTGAGAAAAATTATAATCTTGAAAAAACATCAAAAGAATATTGTATAGACAACAATGTGAAACATGCACTGGATATGTTTATTTCAGCTTATAGCACTATAAATAAACATAATAAGTTAAATAAAATATTCATCACCGATAATAAAATGATACTTAACTTGTTTGTAAAGACAAATGCAAACTTTGTCACACCTGGAGATCTTTACAAAGCAAAAAATCTTCAACTCATAGGAAGGATTAAGTAAAACACAAACCTTTGCCCCTTTACCGATAACTATCGCCCCATATTATTTGTAATAATTACAATATGCTATTGACTTTTGAATAAAAATTATTATATTTATACCACCATGAAACGGATTTTTATATTTACTTTACTTATAGTAAGCTGTAACTATTATTACAAGGAACAACCCATGAAAAATGAAAATTTAACACCACAACAATATTATGTATTCAGGCAATGCGGCACCGAGCCCCCGTTTAACAATGAATACTGGGATAACAAAAAGCATGGCATTTACGTTGACATTGTTACGGGCGCGGTGCTTTTTTCCTCAACCAACAAATTTGACTCTGGCACGGGCTGGCCAAGCTTTACACAGCCTGTACAGCCTGATGCAGTAGTGGAACGCTCTGACACCTCACACGGTATGACACGCACCGAAGTGCGCAGTAAAAGCTCTGATGGGCACCTGGGTCATGTATTTGACGATGGTCCTGCACCAACGGGGCTGCGATACTGCATTAATTCAGCATCATTACGCTTTATTCCGGTTGAAAAGATGATTGAGGAAGGCTATGCAGATTACATGTATCTTTTTGAAGGTATACAATTGCCATTTGAACAGATCATCCTTGGTGGTGGTTGTTTCTGGGGCGTTGAGGCATACTTTAAAAAAATTGCAGGCGTAATTGACACTGTTGTTGGCTACAGCGGTGGAACCACACAAAACCCTGATTACAAAACTGTATGCAGCGGTACAACAGGACACGCTGAAACAGTACTGGTAACATTTGACCCTAAAATCATTACGTTAGAAAAAATTTTAAAGCATTTCTATGCCATTCACAATCCCTCAACACCAAACCGTCAGGGACCGGATATTGGTACACAGTACCGTTCGGCAATATTTTATGTAAGCGATAGGCAGAAGCATACAATTGATGAAATGGTAGGAAAACTAAAAGCAAACGGCATCACGGTGACCACTGAAGTTGCAAAAGCCAAAAATTTCTATAAAGCTGAAGAATACCATCAGGACTATCTTACAAAAAATCCAGGTGGATACTGTCACATAAATTTAAATAAAATACATGAGTTCTGAGTTTCTATTCCTGATACACTATGACATGGATAATTGATTCATGTGAGGCAATATTTTCAATTTTATGTGGGATAAGCGATAGAAAATAGATACTGTCACCCTGCTGCAAGGTAACTTCATTTGCGCCCAGTGTTATCTTTATAGCGCCTTTTTTCACGTGAATGAATTCTTCACCATTATGAATGGAAAAATCTTTCTTAGTATAATTGCCCTCTAAGGTAATGATATAGGCCTTTACTGCAACAGCTTCATTTACGGTTTCAGCAGAATGTGAATGAGCACCTGAGTGGAAGCGCTCTTTTGGCCTTTCATTTTTTGATTGTATGATTTCATCTTTTTTTATAACTGTATATCCCCACTCAACGGGACTTCCCGCTACTGCCTTTGCCTTCTGCAATGAACGGGTAAGTTGATGGATTATTTTTAATGAAGGATATACTTGACGCTCTTCTATCTTTTGCAATAGCTCACTGGTGATACCGGTTATGGCAGCTAGTTGCTCATAGCTTAATTTATTCTGAACTCTGAACTGCTTTAACTTGTCGCTGAGTGATGCATTGGCCTGGATATCTTTATTTTTAAAATATTCTGTAAACCGCTGGAATACTTCGCCATTGTCTGCTTCCGGAATATCATATAATGAATACGAGCCCATGGTACTTTCCTTAAAATATATATTCCACTCATTGCGACAAATAAAGTATATCCTGAAAAATATCATCTATCAGATAAAAAATTATTTTACAAGAAATTTTTTTTGACAAATTTGCGTTGCACTATAGTATCATCATACCATGAAAATTCCCTATTCCATTTTATCGATAACGGAAAAAGCTCTGACCAAATCCATGGATGTCCATACCATGGAGCGTATTGTCAAAAGTATCATACCCAATTATAACCTCCATAAGATAATGGGCTTTTCCGAAAGCATCCCTATCCCCAACAAAGATGCAGCTGCGCAGATTGTACGGGATTTCAGCGAATCCAGGCTTTTTTTTAAACTGGTACATGCTCTCATGGAAGCGCAGGAATACGGCATCATGGGAAGACGCTACCCTATAGCTCATCTGCATGAAATCGTTGGCGAAATTATAAACTTAGGGTTCATTTATGATAAAAATAACCGTATTTTTATCGAAAACTCCAAAACCAGAAAAACCCCTAACTGGGGTGTCCTTGAAGAAGATAAAGAATATATTGTCACATTGCTTCGACTTGACATTGCAGCAAATACCAGGCTTGTCCGTAAATATGAATCGCCATTAATCACCCAAACATATAATAATTTACGGTCGATAGTTACAGCAGCAGTTGAACAAAGAAATGGTCGTGTATGGAACTGGGAAGGTGATGGATGCATAGCCGCTTTTATTCTGGGCAACCGGAATATGTCAGCAGTATGTTCTGCTATAGAGATTTTCCATGAGTTATTTTTATTTAATTATATTGAATCACAACTGCCTGAACCTGTTAATATACGGGTAGCCATTGATACAGGATATTGCACCTACAAACATTCACCTGAAGAACTGAAAAAAACAGAACTGGTGTCAAAGATACTGGAGCTTGAATCCAGACACACTCCCCTTAACTCAATAACTATCACCAATTCAATTTATGCTTCCCTTCATGCTGAAATTGCAAACAAGTTTACCACTACCAGAAGTGGCAATGCAGTGTATTATATTTATACAATACAGTGGGCTACTCCATGAATATAATAATTATATACCAGAAAAAAAACCTGCCTGTTTTACAGAAGGCATTTTCCACAATTATACAATCAAAAAAATTTTCAACTGCCTTTGTTGACTCTACCGAATCCAGAAAAATACAGCCACCGGATAAAAACACTATTTACTACCTGGATATCACCGGCATAAAAAAAGCTGAGATTGAAAAGCAGGTTAAAAAGTTTAATACCAATGGTCACTACTTTGCAATAATTGACCTTAAAAACAGTTATACTGATATCGCGTGGTTTTTTCATAATAATGCCTGTGACTATCTTACTAAAGATATGCTTGTCAAACCGCTGCCCGAAAAACGCATGCAATCCATAATGAAATTAAAAGGAATTACCCCAAAAACACAACATGCGCATAATTATATACTAGCAAAAGATTCCTGGAAGGGAATTGTACCTGGCAATGAATATACATTTTGCTTTTTGTTTATTGAAATACTGGATATTGGCGAATTAAAAAAACATATTGGTTCAGAACATTTAAATCAAAAAATTTTTTCATTTCGCAGGTATGTTGAGGAACTGCTTTATCAGGACGATGGGCGTTGCTGGATGTGGATGGATGCAACCGGGCTGTTCATTTTCCCCTTTAATGGCACATCTGTTCCTGCAATTTACTCTGCAATTCGCCTTATAGTAAACCGGCTAATTATTTCACTGGAACATACCGTGTTCAATCAAATCATACGCTATCGTATAGCCATGCATATTGGCAACACGGTATATCAGCCGCGCGGCAAAACCGGTACCATTATATCCGATTGTATTAATTCATTATTTCACTTAGGTCAAAAATATACAGACGAGGATGGATTATTTATCACCGAAGATGTATATAGCTTCCTTAATGAAAAGACAAAAAAACTATTTATGAATGCAAAACCATTTGAAGGCAGACAGATTTACACATTCAAATACAAATAAATTACATAGCTGCAAGTTCATACTGCCGCTTTTCAGCTTCAGGATGCTGCCGGTAGATTATTAACACGTTACCAATCATTGTGACAAGACTGCTTCCTGTCTTTTCAACTATCTGCTGTGCCAGTTCCCGGCGTTCTTCCTTGCAGTCAATAAATTTGATTTTGATAAGCTCGTGACTGAGCAACACTTCATCAATGGCATTAAGTACAGCCTGAGACAGCCCATTTTTGCCTATTAACACAACTGGCTTCATGCCATGGGCACAGGCTTTTAAATATTTAATCTTCTTGCGGGGAATGCTATTCATACAATCCTCAATAAATTAAAAATATTAATATTGCACAATCCATTCACACCGCATTTATTTTTTTATAATTGACATTAATATATAATTATGATAGCCTTTTTGCAAATAAAATTAATTATCATTTTATTGCAATAATTTTTTATTAATTTATTTTTACATCATGCTTGGGCACAAGTCCATGTATCAAAATGCACCACAATAAATGATGTATGTTGTTGTACCTGGACATTGAAGTAAACAAGCTGTTGAACATATTTTCAGGAGGAAAGACAAATGGCTAACATTTTAACTGATGATCCTGGTTTTACATATCACGAAAAGACACCAAAGATTGATGCAAAAGAATTTCAAAAAGTAATAGATTCACGAAGGTCGGTACGTATTTATGAAAAGGATCCAATACCAGAAAAAATTATACGGCAGTGTTTGCACAACGCTTTGCTGGCACCCAATTCATCAAACCTTCAGCCATGGGAAATCTATCATATCGTTGATCCTGCCATACGCCAGCAACTCAATGAAGCCTGCCTGGGGCAGATCGCTGCCAAATCTGCTGCTACATTATTTGTAGCTGTAGCACGAACAAATACATGGCGTCAGCATGCACAGGAAATGGTAAGACTTTTTGAATCAGCTGGCAATGTTCCAAAGGCTGCTATCTCATATTATAAAAAACTTGTTCCTTTTGTATACAGCCAGGGATTTTTAGGCACATGGGGGATAGTAAAACGCTTGCTATTCTTTATACGCGGACTTTCAGCACCAGTCATACGTGAACCAGTATCAAAATGTCATATCAAAATATGGGCTGTTAAATCCACCGCACTGGCATGCCAGAATCTGATGCTTTCTCTCAGAGCTTATGGATATGACTCATGCCCCATGGAAGGCTATGACTCAAAACGCATAAAAAAGATTTTAAATCTTCCCAAAGATGCCGTAGTTGTCATGGTGATTTCTGCAGGTAAGCGTGCGGTTGGCGGTGTCTATGGGCCACGCATTCGCTTTGATGAAAACAGATTTTTGAAAAAGGTATAATAGGGTTACATGTATGAATATAGTACGGGAGATAGTAAACGATATAATCGTCATAACCATTAACAGACCTGAAGTAAGAAATGCCATTGACCGCCCTACTGCGGAAGAATTAACTGAAGCATTTAAGAATTTTGACGCTGATGATAACCTGAAGGTGGCAATACTTACCGGTGCAGATGGCAATTTTTGTGCAGGAGCTGATTTGCTTGCCATTGCCGAGGATGGTCACAGGAAAAATAAGCTTAATCCCAACATGAAGGATGACGCCCCGCTTGGCCCCACACGAATGCTTCTATCAAAGCCGGTAATTGCTGCCATATCCGGATATGCTGTTGCCGGTGGTCTTGAACTTGCCTGCTGGTGTGATATACGTATGGCTGATTCCACAGCTAAGTTTGGGGTATTTTGCCGCAGGTTTGGAGTTCCCTTAATCGATGGCGGCACACAACGTTTACCACGGCTTATAGGCTTAAGCAGGGCACTGGATCTTGTAATAACCGGCAGAGAAATTAATGCTGAAGAAGCGTATCAATTTGGCCTGGTAAATTACCTTGTCAAAGGCGATATAAAAAAAGAAGCGTTAGCATTAGCACAGAACATTGCATCATTCCCACAAAATTGTTTGCGCAGTGACAGGATATGCGTATACAAAGGATTTAATATGCCATTACTTGATGCAATGGAAATGGAATTTGCCCAAGGCACCGATGTCATCCGCAGTGGTGAAACGCTGGAGGGTGCACGGAAATTTGCAGCTACTAAAGGCAAAAAACTTCCATAGCATGTATATCCATTTTGATAAATAATCAATAATACTATTCAGTATAGTGAAATAATTACCTTATTCATTAACCAGTATGCCATTTACAAAACGCCCTTTTAACGTTCGGCCATCAGGATATACCAGCATTCCCTGACCTTCCATTCTGTTATCAATAAACTCACCTTCATAGCGTGTACCATCGGGCCATTCAAGAATTCCTTTGCCATTTGCTTTCCCTTTTACCATTGCTCCGGTATATACTTTGCCATCAGCATATTTGTACGTACCATTACCGGTAATATCATCATTAGCAAATTGGCCTTTGTATACACTTCCATCAGGCCAGGACATTACTCCATATCCCTGTCGTTTGCCGTCAACATAAATTCCTGTATACACACGACCATCTGACCAGGTAAACGTCCCCTGCCCATTGAATCTGCCAGCCTTAAAACTGCCAGCATATTTAGAACCATCCTCCCATACATAAACACCATAGCCTTCATTGCATTTTCCTTCAATACAGCCTACCTTTTTTTCTGTTGAAGCACATGATACAATAACAATACCAGTAATGGCAATAGCTATACAAACACTGATTTTTTTCATTATTTATTATCCTCCTTTGAACATAGTATGAAGAACAAAACACTTTTCTGAGTAGAAATTCCACAAAAGGTTGCTAAGCCCTTTGATGAACTCAGGAATCGCCTGTCGAAGTTCTCAGAACATGCGCTTTGCTCACAGTGATTTAAAGAAAGTTATTACAATTTCCCTTCAGTGCCCTCAATAACACTTAATATTCACTCATCACTTAAAGTTATAATGCTTCCGTATTGGCTTTTTTACATGCCAGCGGCATTTCACGCCCTTTGGAAAGGTAACAAAATCACCAGGGCCAAACACAACTTTCTGACCATCCTCGGTTTCAACCTCAACCTCGCCTTCCAGTACATAAAACTGCTCGGTAGTATCATAATACCAGTCAAAATCTGAAATTTCTTTTTGCCAGATTGGCCATGAAAATACACCTTGCTTCTTTAAATCTTCCTGGTTTATTTTTTCAACAGTAACTTTCATGTATGGTATCCCTCCTTTAGTCGGATAATAGACTTTATTACCATCATTCACATCACATTCTTTGATAAAATCAGTAACATTATTACAAAGCTCAGGCGGCAACATCATTCCCATGAAAAATGCTTGAACAACTATTACCTCCATATTGTAAACGTAAGCACTAACCTTTTGTGTAATATTAGCCTCTACACAAACAGTAGCACCTCATTATAAAGAACTTTATTCCATTGTAGTTTTCTATAAATAATGCTGGCAGTCTTTTGATAATACTATAATCAATGTAGCACGTGATTTTCAAC
This sequence comes from Spirochaetota bacterium, assembly GCA_029907515.1. Taxonomy (GTDB): domain Bacteria; phylum Spirochaetota; class UBA4802; order UBA4802; family UB4802; genus UBA4802. The sequence continues at coordinate 12,896 of JARYLT010000092.1, forward strand.
CAAAATATTCAATACATCGATAAATTATCGCTTTATAGTATGCTCTGACCCTTTCATTGTTTCTAGACCGATAACTATCGCAACTCATTTTGTGCACAAAACAGATCAAGTATAGTAATGCCAGCATAATGTATACGTATGCTCTGACCCCTTAGCCAGTAACTATCGCCACATTTTTATAGAATTCATAAAATTTTTGTTGCCGATATTTAAGTATTTTATTATATTCTTAATAGATATTTTATTACGGAGGAACATACTGATGGCAAATATTCAGGAAGTAACTGATGCTACATTTGATTCTGCAGTGTTACAATCGCAGGGTAAAGTTCTTGTTGATTTCTGGGCACCATGGTGCGGCCCATGCAGATTACAGACACCCATCCTGGAAAAATTAGCATCCAATGGCATTAATGCAAAAATTGTAAAATGCAATACTGACGTTAATCCAGCTATTGCACGCAAATTTGGCATAAGCGCCATACCAACACTGATATTATTTGAAAACGGTAAAGAAATTGACCGTATGATTGGCGTACAGCCTGAAGAAGTCCTCAAACGCAGGCTCCAATAACCCACTCCACCCTTTAAAACGGCTGGTGAAAACCGGCCGTTTATTTTATATACCAGTACGTCCGCGAATTATGATGGAAAATCCCAAGAGGGTAACCCATAACCCTGCTTAACAGTGCCTCATCCTCAAGCACACTGCGATCACCTGCATACATGCACTGCCCATCTGCAAGAAGCATCACACGATTAATCCACGGCATGATTTCATCAACATGATGCGTAACATAGATAATGTGCTTCTTCATAGCAACAAGATCCGTTAGTTTATGAAGAAACTCCTCACGTGCGCGGATATCAAGCCCATTACATGGCTCATCTAAAATGAGAATATCAGGATCATACACAATAGCCCTGCCAATCAACACGCGCTTTTGCTCGCCATACGAAAGTTTTCCAAACGGCGTTTGCGCATAGTGCTTAAGACCCAGTGTTTGCAGAATGCTTTCAGCTTTTTGTAGTATAGTGGGCGATAGTTCCTGGTATAACCCTAAACTGCTATAAAAACCTGATGCTACAACCTCAACTGTTTTTGTCATTGCCGGATACGAATATTGCAGATAATCGCTTACAATGCCAATATGATTGCGAACATCCCACACATTGACTTCACCCAATTTTTTTCCAGCAATAACAACTTCACCACTAGAAGGGAATACCAGCGTAGCAATAATATTCATCAAAAACGATTTTCCCGAACCATTGGGGCCAAGCACAGCCCACTGTTCCCCATATTTGATGGTAAGATTAATATTTTTCAGGATGGTAGCAGAATTTCGCCACAGTGATACATTATGTAAATGCAAAAGCTCCATAGTATATGAATTAGCATATAATCTATGGAGCTTCTAAATATTTACTATTGTTTTAAAGCGTAGGGATATTTTTTACTCTGTCCTCTTTTATCTTCTGTTCTTTGGCTGCTTTTTCACGTTCAGCCTGTTCCTTAGCTGCTTTTTCACGCTCCGCCTTTTCTTTCTCCAGCCTTTGTTGTTCTAATTTTTGTGCCATCATCTTTGCTTTACGCTCTTTTTCCAGTTTCAGTTGCATTTCTTTTTCAGCTTTTTCTTTCTTTAATTTTTCTTCTTCCTCACGTATTTTGGCTTCCTTATCCTCTTCAACCACCCTGCTAATTTCTTGTTTCACTTCTTCATGGACTACAGCAACGACGGGAATATCTTTTACTTCCTGCTTAATTTCTTGTATTGTTTCCTTTGGAGTTTCAATGGGCTTGATGGATTCTTGTATTTCTTCAACTATTTTCTGCTGTGTATCTTTTTCAGTTGTTTCTGCCTTTTTTTCTTCTATTTTTTGGACTATAGTTTCTACTGCTTTTGTATCCAGTGCAACTGTCTGGTTTTCCTCAACTACCACTTCAACATCTTCCACAACTGTATTATTACTTACAGGCTTAACCATTACC
>JARYLT010000093.1 GCA_029907515.1 Spirochaetota bacterium
ATTCCATCTTTGCTTTTTGGGCTATCTCTTCATTATAAAACTGTGCACATATTTCCTTGGCCAGCCTTACCTTTACGTCTTTTGGATGCACTGAGCCATCCTGTATGCCTTTTTTGTAGCTTTCAATTTCAGCTTTTGGAACGTCAGTGACAAGCTCATAATATAAAAACATGAGATCGTCAGATATTGACATAACCTTTCCAAAAATCTGCTGTGGGTCTTCATCTATTCCAATATAATTATTAAGCGATTTACTCATTTTCTGGACACCATCAAGGCCTACCAGTAATGGTAGCGTCATGATAACCTGTGGCTCCTGTCCGTATTCACGCTGCAGGTCTCTTCCAACCAGCAGGTTAAATTTCTGATCGGTACCGCCTAATTCAATATCAGCTTTCAGTGCCACGGAATCGTATCCCTGAATTAAGGGATATAAAAATTCCAGTATGGAAATAGGTACACCATCTTTATAGCGTTTGGCAAAATCATCACGCTCCAACATTCGTGCAACATTATAGCGTGAAGCCAGGTCTAAAACATCGGCAAAGCTCATGGGCATACACCAGCGTGAATTAAAATCAACTATTGTTTTTTCAGGGTCAAGGATTTTGAAAACCTGTTTCTTGTAGGTTTCAGCATTGCTCAACACTTCTTCACGGGTCAGTCTTTTACGAGTTTGGGATTTTCCTGAAGGGTCTCCAATCATGGCAGTAAAATCGCCAATAAGGAAAATAACCGTATGTCCCATTTGCTGGAAATGGCGCATTTTGCGCAACAACACTGTATGTCCTAAGTGAATATCTGGTGCAGTTGGGTCAAAGCCAGCCTTTATGATGAGAGGTTTGTTTTCTTTTTGTGATCGTTCAATTTTTTTTTCAAATTCATCCAGAGGTATAATTTCTTCAACACCTCGTTTTAGCAGTTCAATATCGTTTTTTATCATAGCAGTGCTCCTGTAGCTTGAAAATAGGATTTATGTAACTCATCCCCAACCCGTCTCCTGGATAAAAAAAGGAGAGAGCCAATACAACTCCTCATTTAAGAAGAGGTATTAAGGGTAAACTGTTATCCTGATTAATACACTCAGTGACCGTGCATGTTCTTGTCAAACTTATATTCAATACTTGTTGGTTTGAATGCACTATAAATATAATTTTGTTGTTGGCTGTCAACCTGTATTTGTGATTTTTTGGAAATCATTAACCAGGTAGAGTTTAATTTTTATACATTATTCTTTACTACCACAAGGCATGTAGCCATTGCAGCTATGCCTTCACCTGTTCCGGTAAAACCCATCCCTTCAGTTGTTTTACCTTTAATTGAGATAGATGATACTGGCAAATTACCGCAGGCAGCTGAAAGTATTTCTTTCATCTGTTCTGAATAGGGTGCAATCCTGGGTTTCTGGCATAGTATGACTGCATCAATATTTATAATTTCTATATTATGTTTGGTTAAAAGCTGATATGTATCTTTAAGCATATCAATGCTGTATTTGTCTTTAAACTGGCTGCTGGTGTCGGGATACAGCGTGCCAATATCTCCCAGGTTGCTTGCGCCAAGCAATGCGTCAATAATTGCATGTGTTAAAACATCAGCATCTGAGTGCCCCAGCAGGCCATATTCATACGGTATATGCACACCACCAATAATAAGCTTTCTGCCCTGGACAAGTCGGTGAGCATCAAAGCCAATGCCCGTTCTATAAGCTGTGAGATTATGCATATAAAGGTTCTGGTATCAGGAACTATCGCCAATTATAAATTAAAAACTTCAGCAAGCGAGCTTAATTTCAATACATTAAGCACTTTGGGGCTGACATTGATGAGTTCCAGTTTTTTGCCTTTTTTCTTCTGTATTTTATTCAGGCTGATAAGAACGCCAACACCTGAAGAGTCAATATAATCAACCTCAGAAAGATCAAGTGCTATATCAACATCATTGTCTTCACCAACTGCGAGGAGTTTTTCTTTAAACTCCTTGATTGACATCATCTCAATATCGCCTTTAACTTTAACCTCAACCAGATTTCCCTTATTGTTAAGGTTGATTTCCATGTGGTTACCCCTGTGTATATTCAAGTCTTACCAGACTAATATAAACGCATACATGCTATTGTGTCAATAATTAAATCTTTGTTACAGTAAAAATATATTTGAATGACATGTGATTAAGAAATAATAATCATTAAAAACCGTGTTTACTGCCTAAATAATTGACAAAATTAAAAAATAATGTAGAATATAAACAGTAGTGTTGGCTATAGGACCTGTTAATACAATACCACACTAAGGAATATACAATGCAATTAAAAAAAACATATACCGATGTTTATGAATCAAAAAAAATTGATTTCCAGAAACTATGCGAAATTATAAAACCTGGTTCCCGTGTTTTTTTGAGCAGTGGTCCAGCAATGCCTGTGTATACTGTTGAACAGATGATGACATCAGATGCCCCCACACTGCAGGACTTAGAGATAATACATCTTATTACACTGGGCAATTACCTTAAAACCGACAGCAATCTTTATAAATTTCGCCTGAAGACCTTCAATACCGGTGAAAGTATCAGCAAAGATATTGAGCAGGGCAAGGCAGATTTTGTGCCTGCGCATTTAGTGGAAATTCCATTTATTTTTTCCAGTGGTGCTATTGGTGTGGATGTTGCTATTATACAGGTTTCGCCACCTGACCACAGGGGGTTTATGAGTTTGGGCATTGCGATAGATGTTGCCAATATAGTTATTGAAAATGCAAAAACTGTTGTAGCAGAAGTCAATCCGTATGTTCCTGTTACGATGGGTGACACGGCTGTGCATATTGACGCTATAGATTATATTATTGAAAGCAAAGTGCCCCTTATTGAAAGGGAATATAAGCGATACGATGAAATAATGGATAAGATTGGATGGCATGTTGCCAATCTTATTGATGATGGTTCGGTGATTGCATTACATGTTGGAAGACAATTTGATGCGATAGCAAAGCATCTGCACAACAAAAGGGAATTAAAGGTTTACAGCCATGTTGTCTCTGACTGGATTATTGACCTTATTGAATCAGGAGCTGTGAAGATAGACCGAGGAATACGCAATTTAGCGCCTGTTTCGGTAAGCTATTGTTATGGCACCCGGATGCTGTATGACTACGTTGATCGTAATCCCATGTTTGAGTTCTTACCGCTCATGCGCCTCCTTTATCCAACCGTTGTGCAGCGCATTCCAAAACTTGTGAGTGTCATGAATGTCAAGAAGATTGATCTTTCTGGTGAGTCAGTAGTATTTTACTCGGGTGATAATTTACTGTCCGGTTATGAAAGCAAGCTTAATTTTGCCGTTGGTGCAGCTTTTTCCCGTGGGGGCAAAGCTATAGTGGCATTACGTTCTATTGATCAGCATGGCGATAGTAACATTGTAATTCGACATACAGAAACCGAACAGGTACGATCAACATTAGGTGTTACCCGATATGTAGTAACCGAATATGGTGTTGCAAACCTTTTTGGCAAATCCATTCGTGAGCGGGCACTGGCGCTGATTGATATTGCTCATCCCAATCACAGACTTTCATTATTGAATCAGGCTAAGGAAGCAGGGCTGGTGTATCATGATCAGATATACGTAATTGAAAATATTATAAACTATCCTGTAACCCTTGAAACAATGAAAACATTCAAGGATGGTCTGCTGGTAAAGTTCAGGCCTATCAAGCCATCTGATGAAGATATGATGCGAAGGCTTTTTTATCAGTTCTCAGATGAATCAAAATATCTGCGGTATTTTGCGCGAATACGGACTATGCCGCATAAGCAAATGCAGTCTTACGTAAATATTGACTATGACAGAATATTATCGATAGTTGGCATAATTCAGCATGCTGGCACTGAACGGATTATTGCAGAAGCGCGCTATGGATATGATGACAATGAAAAAACGTATGAGATGGCTTTTATTGTTGATGAGGAATTTCAGGGTAAAGGTATAGCCACATTTATGGCACGATATTTAATGAAAATTGCAAAGGAACGAAATATTGAAAAGATGTCAGCCAATGTGTTGCCGCAAAATGATAAGATGATGAAAGTTTTTGAAAAGTGTGGTGTGCCGTTTACCCAGCGTTTTGAAGATGGCGTAATGCACTTTGATTTTCATTTGCAGAAAGCTGATATTGTTATTTAATGAGATTGGATTTAGCTGTACAGGTTGCTTCATCAATGATGAAATCACCAAAAACTGATGGTGCTTCATCTTGCAAAATTTTAAGCATCTGCATGCACACGCTTCGTATTTCCCACTGTGCTGCCTTTTCAAGGCGCAAAGAAAAAATATGTCGCCACTCCCTGAAATTAGCTGAAATGACTATCTGGCTTTCCAGTGCGTTGGGAAGCACAAAACGCGCATCTTCTTTTTTTATGCTCAGTTCCCGCAACTTTTTATAGGTAATGCGCGCCTGTTCCATGAAATCAGTAAAGATGGTTTTTGCTTCATTATTTGCAGCAATTGAGGGTGGAATGATAAAATTAAATTCTTCTTCGTTAACGTAGCGCTGTGATTGCTGCGAAAAACTTGCAAGCCTGTGTCGCACCATCTGATGGGTGAATGCACGGGAAGCCCCCAGTACCCTGAATGATGCTGATGCATGTTCAAGTATTGAGTGATGACCGTTCATGATACAACGGCGGATGAAATTTGTTTCACTTCCTTCGGTTATTCTATCCAGAGAAAGGTAACAGGTACGGCCTGCTTCCTCAATGAGTTTTTCAGCATTGGGTGTTATCGCAAGCAAGGTTACTTTTGGGGAATAAATTTCCATACACTATCGCTTACTTAAAAAATTTTCATGCCCGAAAATCCTAAAAATGCCATTGCCATGAGACCAGCGGTAATAAACGTGATGGGCAGGCCTTTAAGGTTTTCCGGGACCATGGCAATTTCAAGGCGCTCACGTATGCCAGCCATAAGAAGCAGAGCAAGTGTGAAACCAACGCCTGCACCAAAACCCTGCACCACAGAATTAAGCAGGCCAAACTCCTGTGTAATAAAGCCTGAATCTATGTTAAGAACAGCTACTCCCAACACAGCACAATTGGTTGTAATAAGTGGTAAAAATATTCCAAGCGCCTGATACAGGGCAGGGGATATTTTCTCAATAACCATTTCAACAAGCTGTACAAGAGAAGCAATAACAATAATAAAGGCAATGGTTCGTAAATATTCAATATGGAAAGGTATGAGAACAAATTTATAAATGATAAATGTAAAAAAAGATGCAATAGTCATAACAAAAATAACAGCCAGTCCCATACCAATGGCCGAATCCAGCTTTTTAGAAACACCTAAATAGGGACAAAGGCCCAGTATTCTTGAAAGAACATAGTTATTAATAAATATGGTACTTATTAGTATAGTAAACAGTATCTTAATTTCCATACTATGTTACCTCGATAAAATTTATACTACTCAGTTCGTTTAAATCGGGCTGTACGGGCTTTAATAACATTCATGCCCCACAATAATAAACCTAAGGTAAAAAACGCTCCAGGTGCCAGGATCATTAATAAAGCTGGTTTAAAACCGGGTATCAATGTGTAGCCAAACAATTTATTTGATCCCAGAATCTCACGGATAAAAGATAAAACAGTTAGATTAAGAGTAAAACCCAATCCCATTCCAAGTGCGTCAAGAATTGAGGCAGGTATATTATTTTTTGCAGCAAATTCTTCAGCTCTTCCAAGAATTATGCAGTTGACAACAATGAGGGGGATATAAATGCCTAATGCCTTATATACTGCGGGTTGGTATGCTTTCAATGTCAGTTCAACGATAATAACAAAAGTAGCTATAATTGTAATGAATATTGGTATACGAACATGTGACGGTACTATATTCCTGATAGCTGATACCAAAATATTTGAACCAAAGAGTACAAACGTCGTTCCTATACCCATCCATATAGCATTGGATACCGATGTTGAAACTGCAAGTGTGGGGCACATGCCAATCCCTAATACAAAAGTTGGATTTTTTTCCCAAACACCTTTAAAAAATTCCTTAAAGTAATCCATTATTGTACCTCTTGCAGTGTTAAAGCTTTATGTAATTTTTGTATGCCTTCTTCAATACTCTGTGTAACTGCTTTAGTGGTGATAGTGGCCCCTGTTATTGCAGTAACGGCATTATGCTGAATTAACTCCTCTTTCATTTCTTTGTGCCAGTTGCCTTTTTTTTGAATAGCAATGGGCTTGCTGGCATTCAAGCCAACAAATTGTTCTTGAAACCAGGACACCTCTTCTTTACTGGTAAGATTTTTTGTTATAAAATGGTCAACAAATGTTTCATTGGATGCAACCTCAACACAGCGTGCACCAAGTCCCGGAGTTTCATTCTGTGATAGTATGGTAAAACCTAAAATTGTATTTGATTCATCCACCCCAACAATTGATTGAACTGGCCCGCCGTATCCTTTTTTTTCAGTTAAAAAAGCCCATGCTTTTTTAACTATCCTGTTTTCCTCTTTTGTTGCTATCCAGTAAGTAAATGGAGTATCATCAATGGTAACTGTTTTTTCCTGCTGTACTGTATAACCGGGTAATACAAGAGCAAGAGCCTCCAGCTTCTTTTCCTGTTCCTGTTTTGCAATTGGCTCCTGAGTAATCTTTTTCATAAATGATAATGAAAAAGCGGATATAAATCCAATAACACTTATAATAATCGTAGTCTTTACGATATCAGAATATTTCATGAAATAACTGTTCCTCTCGTCTTAAAAATATGATGTATTGCAATTGTCATTTTAAATCCCGATTTCATCGGGGTGAAAAATCTTTGCCTGTGAATGAAGATTTCTCCTCACTGCGTTCGTCGAAATGACAGTATAAAAAATGTTCGTCAAAATGACAAAGTAAAAAAATGTTCGTCGAAATGACAAAGTAATAAATGACACATTACAATTGTCACTTCGAAACCCGATTACCTCGGGGTGAAAAATCTTTGCCTGTGAATGAAGATTTCTCCTCACTACGTTCGTCGAAATTACAGTGTAAAAAGTAATACATTCTTCGAATTGTCAAAGTAAAAAATGTTCGTCAAAATAAGTAATTCCAAAAATATTATAATCAGTTACTATCGGGTACCAAATACTTTTGGTCGTGTTAGCCTGTCAATTAATGGTGTAACAGCATTCATCAATAGAATTGAATATGATACACCTTCAGGGTATCCGCCCCACAAGCGTATGACCGAAGCCAGTATACCACATCCTATGCCAAATATAATCATCCCTGTTTTTGTAACAGGCGAGGTTACCATGTCGGTTGCCATAAAAAAGGCACCCAAAATTAGTCCGCCCGACAGTACATGGAAAAGTATGGCATACTGAAGATTGGGGATGCCCTGAAAATAATAGTATATTCCCATAATTAGTGCAACCGTTGCTATATAGGATACGGGTATATGCCAGGAAATGATGCGCTTCCATAAAAGAAGTAGTGCACCAATTAATAACAGCAATGCTGATGTTTCGCCAATGCAGCCGCCAATATTTCCAATAAACAATGACTTGATCATTGCTTTTGAAAAAAGGAAGTCATACAACGGCTGCGTTTGGAGCGATAGTTCATGTAATAGCTTTGGCCCTTCTTTCAATGCGCCCAGTGGCGTTGCCCCACTGATGCTATCTACGAGCTGTTGTGGCATAGATGGGTCAAATATTGGATTCTGAGTAATAACATAACCGCCAGGGAATTTATGCCATAGAGTGGTCATTTCTACCGGCCAGGATGCTAAGAGGAACGCTCTGCCCGCAAGAGCAGGATTGAATATATTGTATCCCAATCCGCCAAACAATTGCTTTGCTATGATGATGGCAAATGCAGAACCTATTGCTGGAATCCATAGTGGAACGTGTGGCGGAAGATTCATGGCTAAAAGAAGCCCGGTTATTACAGCTGATCCATCGTTTACTGTTACAGGTTTTTTTAACAGGAACTGCATGATGCTTTCAGAAATCAGTGCCGATATAATTGACACCGCAATAACAAGTGCAACATATAATCCGTATATATAGCATGAAAATACTGTTGCTGGCAACAATGCAAGCACCACCAGCCACATAACAAATGGAACTGATTGCGTATCGCGAATATGTGGCGCATGTGAAAGGACTAAATCCTCAAGGAGTCGTTTTTTGTCAGCATCTTTTATTTCCATGAACAATCCTTCTACATTCTTATATTATCGTTTTGCACTGAGTACTGTCTGGACTACCTTTATAAAATGCGACAATGGGCGTTTTGACGGGCATACGTATGAACATGAACCACACATAATACAATCAAATGGGTGTAGCTTTTCTGCAATATCATAGCGCTGCTTTTCAACAGCATTGCCTAAATCACATGGCATGAGATTCATGGGACATACTGATACACATCTGCCACAGCGGATACATGGTCTGAACGAATCCACTTCCACTTCATCTTTTGCTAAAAATAAAATGCCCGATGTACCTTTAACTATTGGTATATCCATGTGGTTAAGTGCCAGTCCACACATTGGGCCACCCATGATGATCTTTGCAGGGTTTTCAGTAAGACCACCACACTCTTCAAGTATGTCAATAACCCGAGTGCCAAACCGCACCTTATAGTTTCCAGGTTTCTGTACAATTTTGCCTGTTACTGTGATGTAGCGTTCAATTAATGGTTTGTCAAACAATACTGCTTCACGGATTGCATATATGGTGCCTACATTCTGTACCACCACATTGACATCCATGGGCAATCCGCCGGAGGGAACCTCGCGTCCTGTTATGGTATAGATAAGCTGCTTTTCAGCACCCTGAGGATAGCGTGTACGCAAAGGCACTACGCTGATATCTTCAGATTTTATACTGGTTACAGCTGTCTGTAATGCTTTTATAGCCAGAGCTTTGTTTTTCTCAACACCAATAAATGCTTTTGATACACCCAGTATCTTCATGGATATCTGGATTCCTTCAATGATCTCTTCTGGATGTGTTTGCATTAACATATCATCAACGGTAAGGTACGGTTCGCATTCTGAACCGTTGATTATCAGTGTGTCGATAGTTCTGTTGGCTGGTGGGTTCAATTTAACAGCGGTTGGGAAAGCAGCACCTCCAAGACCAACGATTCCAGCAGCCTTTACTTTTTCAAGTATTGCATCCCTATCCAGGGCTGCCATATCGTTTTTTTCACGGACTTTGCCGCTCGTTGAAAATGAACCTTCAGCTTCAATGACAACGCAAAGGCCATGTTCACTGTATGGTGTATGGTATTCGGCTATCTCAACAACTTTTCCGGGTACCGTTGCATGCACATTGGCACTAATAAGACCGTTTGCCTGGCCAATAAGCTGGCCTTCCTCTACAAATTGTCCAACCTCAACTACGGGTGTGGCAGGTTTACCAATATGTTGCTGCAAAGGTATGTAACATTTTTGAGGGACAGATAAATACTTAAATGGTATACGGTTGGTAAAATGTTTATTCTCAGGTGGATGAATTCCTCCGTGAAAGCTATGAATCATCATAGGTTATTCCCTGGTTGAGTAGATTTCATCTTTAATAGGAAGATCTTTCCTTAAATTCTTAATATATGGATAAAGGTCACCTGCTTCAGTATAATACTGACAATTATCCACAGTACGGCGTGACACTGTAAAATACTTGTATAACTTTTCTTCACCAGAGCGTTTGGTCCATTTTTTCTTGGTACAGCGAACCCTTAAAACAAAACGCTCAGGGTCAGATTCATATTGACGAATTACAATACAATTCATGCAGTTAGCGCAAAAACATTTTTCTTTAGGCATTGCGCTCTCCTATACTTTAATATTTAAGAAAACAATGTAAAAAAGACTATCACTGTTATGTTTATATAAAATCAATAATTTTTTTAAGTAAGATTTGAAAAATTTTACAAATATTTTATACATGATAAAAAAAGTCTTTGTGACATTTTTGGTGCAGAAAGGTTACATAGTTAAGGAATACTATGAAATATTTGCATATGCTATAAATTTAATTGACATCAGAATTTTATAGTATGAACATTTATTCTATATTAACACTCGACGACCTCGTCTCGATACAATTGTTTGCACAATTACTCGACGATCAGTCGGTGGGAATCCAGTTACCGGGTAGTGGAGCGTGTCGATGTGAGCGGTGTCGAACTAATGTTACTGAGAAGCACGTTGCACGGTGAATATAGTATAGTATCCCTGGAGGTATCATGAAACAAACATTTAAACGTATATTCATAATTATACTGTTACTATCGTTTACTCAACAATGTTCCATGATGGGGCACTACTTTAAATCATCTGAAAAACAGTATAGCGGAACCATACACATTGAAGGGTTGAAACAACCGGTAGAGGTGCGCTACGATAATGTAGGCATTCCTCACATAAAGGCGCACTTTGAAGAAGATTTGTTTTTAGCAACCGGATATGTCATGGCATCATACCGGTTATTCCAGATGGTTATGTTGAAGATGGCTATTCAGGGAAGGTTATCAGAGTTTGCAGGCAAGGATGCGTTGCCTATCGACTACTTTATGCGAAGCCTTAATGCAAAAAAAATGGTGGCCGAAAGCATGCGGTCAATTGACAGCCATGGCCTCATGATGTTTACACAATTTGCAAAAGGGGTCAATGCCTATATCAAGGGGTGTAAAAAGTTACCACCAGAATTTATCCTTGCAGGATTTACACCTGATGAGTGGCAGCCTGAAGATGGTTTGTATATTTTTGGTATGCTGAATCTGGATGTTTCATTCAATTTTATTGAGGAGCTACAGTTTTTGATGATAGCACAAAAGTTAGGTCTGGAAAAAGCATGCCGCCTTTTCCCCGTTTACAAAGATACTGAACTCCCTTTTGAAGAAGCAAAAAAATTGCGTAGCATTATAACTACTATCCCACAAATAGAAGAAGTTTCAGGTACCTTTAGCAAGCTAAAGCAGTCCTTAGGATTGGGTATACCTGCGTCAAATAACTGGGCTATTGCACCAACAAAAACCAACGGCAAAAGTATTGTTGCAAACGATACTCATTTAATGGCGTCACTTCCTTCACCGTGGATTATTATGCACCTTGAGTGTCCTACCTATCATTGCGCTGGAGTATGTTTGCCGGGTATTCCCATTGTTGTTGCAGGCTGCAACGGTCACGTGGCCTGGGGGGAGACCATGGTTATGGCTGATACGCAGGACATATTCATTGAAAAGATAAAAGAAGAAAATGGTAACCTGTATTACCTGTATAAAGATGAGTGGTTGCCCCTTGAAAAGCATGAGGAAGTATTTACGGTAAAGGGGAAAAAGCATACTGTTACCATGTACAGCACGGTTCACGGCCCACTACTTAATATGGCTCTTTTATCAATGCCATTTCCACCAAAGATTCCAGTACAGCCGCCTGCAGTTGATATGCCCTATGGGCTTGCACTATCCTGGGTTGTGGCAGGTGGTGATAAAACGCTCAATGGATTTTATACTTTAGGGAAAGCTAAGACACTTGCTCAGGCACGGGAGGCAATGAAACTTATTCACACCATCTATCTTAATATTGTATATGGCGATAGTAACTCCATTGGCTGGCAGGTAACGGGGCTTTATCCTGTGCGAAAAAAAGGCACCGGCCTTTTCCCATCACCGGGATGGACGGGTGAATATGATTGGGATGGCTTTGTTCCGTTTGACCGATTACCTCATGTAGAAAATCCAGAGGAAGGATTTGTGGTAACGGCAAATCATCGTACTGTTGCAAAGGATTATCCGGTAAACCTTACGCAGTCATGGTATAACGATGAGCGTGCCATGCGCATTACTCAGGTACTATCGCACAAGAAAACATGTACGCTTGAAGATGTTATGAAATTGCAGAATGACCAGTATTCACTGATGGCAAAACATGTGCAGGATATTTTATTTAGCAAAGACTTTAATCATTTGCTGATGGCTTCATTGCAGAAACTATCGCCCAAACAAAAAGAAAAGGCTTTGAAGGCGCTGCAGATGCTTTCCCCAGAGAACTTTGATTGCATCATGCGTGTGGATAGTGCTCATGCTGCGCTCATGGGTGCGCTGTACCATTGTTTTGTGCACAATACGTTTGCTGATGAGCTTGGACCAAAAGACGCGCCGTTGTGGGAAGCATTTTTGCAGGCAAGCATGACATCTTATTCGGCATTTGATGAGCTTCTTGTGTATAAACACCAGTCACCATTTTTTGATGATGTGACAACACCGGAAGTGGAAACCAAATGGGATGTGCTTGCAAAAACGTTAGCTGATGCGTATGTGTTGTGTCAGGATACCATGGGAAGTAATGAACAGAAATGGCAGTGGGGGAAACTGCATGCATACTGGTTTAAACATGAGATAGCAAAAGAGATTGGCATTTTAAAGGGTTTCTTAAGCCGTGGTCCCTATCCAGCTGGAGGTGATGTGCATACGGTTAATGTGGCCATGTTTACCTGGGGCAAGGACTTTGATGTGTGGATGATTCCTGCCATGCGTATGATAGTTGACTTTAACAGCAACAATCCCTTGCATTTCATTATTGTGCCGGGTCAGTCGGGAAATCCGGTAAGTAAACATTATGATGATATGGTTGATATGTATTTACATGGCACATATCAGGTTATTCCCATGCAGGGTATTACACATCCTTCAGGAGTTGAAACGCTGGTGCCGTAATTAAGAGATTTGAATTCATGAAATTTTTTTGAGAGATAGTAAGGGTAAGTACCTGTATCAAGCATTGTGGTAGGAATTTAAGAAATGAGTAGAGAATTCTTTAAAAATTTAGAAAGACTTGCCGAAAATGCACGGGATTTAATCTATCGTTATGAGCTATTGCCACAGCCACATTTTAGTTACGTAAGTCCTGCTGCAACAACCATTACTGGCTATACGCCACAGGAACATTATGATAATCCCAATTTGGGCTTTGAGATAGTACATCCTGAGGACAGGCATATTTTACAGGAAGTGATGGAAAAGCGGCATTTCTTTGAGCCTGTGGTGTTAAGATGGATAAAGAAAGATGGCACCGTTATTTGGACCGAACAGCGCAATGTACCGGTTTATGATGACAATGGGCAGCTTATTGCCATAGAAGGTATTGCGCGTGATATTACACTGCGTAAGCAATATGAGGAAGAAATTTTACGGCTGAATGCTGACTTGGAGCAACGAGTAAAGGAGCGTACAGCACAGTTAGAAGAGTTGAACAAAGAACTTGAAAGCTTTGCGTACAGTGTATCACATGATTTGCGTGCACCACTTACCAACATTGCTGGATTTGCCAGATTACTCCAGGAAGAGCTTGCCGGTAAGATTGAAAAAAATATAGAAAGTTACATAGCAGCCATTAATGATTCAGTAAAGCGTATGCAGAAGCTGATTGAGGATTTGCTTTCATTTTCACGTATGACACGGACTGAACTTCACCACACGCAGGTTGATTTTACAAAGATGATTCAGGCAATTATCCATGAGGTTACTATAGTGCAAAAATCCACAGCCAATTTTGAGGTTGGGAATCTTCCTGTTATGACAGGTGATGAGGCAATGCTTCGTATTGCTTTTACCAATCTTATTTCCAATGCAGTCAAATTTTCTTCAAAAGTACAGCAGCCCCAAATTGAGATTGGTAGCTACGAAAACAATGGTAAAACGGTTATTTATGTGAAAGATAACGGTGTTGGGTTTGATCCAAAACTATCGGACAAGCTTTTTAATGTATTTCAGCGCCTGCATGCAGAAAAGGATTTTCCAGGTACTGGTATTGGCCTTGCGATGGTGCGAAGGATAATATCACGACATGGAGGCAGGGTATGGGCACAGTCAGAGCCAGGCAAAGGTGCTACGTTTTTTGTTGAGCTGTAAAATGCACAAAAAAACATCTTGATTTTTTAAACAAGCGTACTATTTTAGAATTAGAAATTTGAATATAGTGATATTAATAATTGTGTTATTAGTATTTTCGTGTAAATATTCATAATATTATATTTACACTATATGTAAATATTGTGAAAAAACAATTGTTAAGGAAGTATGCTTTCTTATATTTTATTGATTTTTGGCTTGAAATATTTTTGAAGATTACATAACTGCAATGGCAACCAAAAAAAATTTAACAGAAAAAATAAAAAGGAAGGAAAAAAGTATGCCAGGAGACACTCGTTTCATTATCACGCCACAGATTAAAAAAAAGATTATTGAGATAATTGATGAACGAATTGGACAGGTGCATGTTACAAAAGAGGATTTTTCTGAATTAAAATCCATAGTTCGTGATCTGGCTGAAGCGCAAAAGCGTACAGAAGAGGCACAACAGCGTACTGAAAAGCGATTGGAAGAATTAGCGGAAGCGCAAAAGCGTACAGAAGAGGCACAACAGCGTACTGAAAAGCGATTAGGAGAATTAGCGGAAGCGCAACAGCGTACTGAAAA
>JARYLT010000094.1 GCA_029907515.1 Spirochaetota bacterium
TAGCTTCAACTGAAGACGCAGGGAATGCTCAATGCACCGCAAAGTACTTTAAATCCCACTATTGGTAGCTTAAACAATTATTTCAAAAACCAACAAAATTTATTTATTCATCTTTAAATCCCACTATTGGTAGCTTAAACTTAGAACAAGGGGTGGAAAAGGTAGGAAGAATTATTCTTTAAATCCCACTATTGGTAGCTTAAACCAAAGTACAGAAGAAAAAAATTTGTTGGTTATTACACTTTAAATCCCACTATTGGTAGCTTAAACTAAATTTACCGAGATACCCGCTATCATATCTAAAGACTTTAAATCCCACTATTGGTAGCTTAAACAAAACTCATGTTCCCTGCACGATGGTACTTTATTCTTCTTTAAATCCCACTATTGGTAGCTTAAACACGTTCAAAAAGGTTGGCACCAGTACCTTGTGTGATACTTTAAATCCCACTATTGGTAGCTTAAACCAACCAGAATAGCGTCTCTGTTGATGCTGTGATCCCTTTAAATCCCACTATTGGTAGCTTAAACAAAAGTATAGGGAAAAGTTAACGTAAAAACTAAACACTTTAAATCCCACTATTGGTAGCTTAAACAGTGATAAAAGGTGTATTTGCACGTGGTCTTTTAAACTTTAAATCCCACTATTGGTAGCTTAAACGGTAATATAAGACACGTTCACGTACATTTTGATAGTCTTTAAATCCCACTATTGGTAGCTTAAACGCTTTCGCCTTCAATCACGCCAAGTCCATCAACTTCTTTAAATCCCACTATTGGTAGCTTAAACCAATGTTGGGAGGATCAGCACTAACAGGTGCGATTATCTTTAAATCCCACTATTGGTAGCTTAAACCCGATTATTATGGGAAGATTTTGAAGATTTTATTACCTTTAAATCCCACTATTGGTAGCTTAAACCCGTCATTTATAGCCGTATAACGGCTTTTATTCCAAAATATGTATAGTACAATAATTTAGGTTTTCTCGAAGCTTCGATAAGGTATTTTTACAGAATTTATATACTTTTGTCAATAGTTAAATTATACTTCTTGTAGGATCAAAATCTATTCCAATATTTTCTCTATCCAGAACTGTTTTTTGTGGTAGCCTGTATATCACAACATAGTCTTCTTTATCATCTATTAACTTTGCTATCTCCTGTTTCAAAGCAAACAACTTTGCCTCCGTTATTTCGCCTTCAAAAACCGATTTTTGCGTATGGTGCAAATATTGTCTGCACTTTTTCATTACTTTTGGAAGACGTTTACGTCCTGCCGGTGTTAACGTTGATATGTCATATACAAGTATGATATACATATTTACTTCAACTTTGATTTATAATTATTTTCTGTATCATATTGACAAACTCTTTTGCATTGTTTGCAAGTTCTATTGCCTCATCAAATTGTATAGTAACAAATTCTTTATAATCGGATTCTAATCTATAATTGAATATTTTGTGCAAAATTTTGGAATATGTAATATCAATAATACCATTCTTGATAAATTCTTTATCAAAAATAGTAATTATACCTGAATGCTTTGATGTATTAATAGTTATATTGTATTTAATAAAAAGTGCTAATATTGCATAGAACATGGCATAATAAGATCTATTTATTATACTTCGGGTTGAAAATTTTTCTTTAATCATTGTATCAATTTCCAATATAGTTTCTTGAGCTTGCTGCAAGCGATAATTCATTAATGTTTCTTTGTGATTCATACTGTAATACCTTGATTTTTTATATTTTCAATAATGGGTGCTGATTTTACTGCTGTACTTGTTATTTCATATTCATCCAAAATCAGAGGTGATATGTATATATCGTATTTATATCCAATCTCCCATGCTATTTCATAAATTATATCTTTTTTTTCTTTTGTTACCTTGTCTATAACGATGAAAACGTCCAGATCACTATATTCATCATTAGTACCTTTAGCTCTTGATCCAAATATTTTAAAATCAATAACAGGAATGTGTAATTCTATTGCCTTTTTAAATTCACGTGCTATTGTATAATCTTTTCTATTCATTATTCATACCTTCAATAAATTTAAAACATTTTACCACCAGATTTTAAAGCTTTGATATTCATCTTCACCTAAAAGATGTTTGATTAATTTATATAATTCCAGACGTACAAGTTTTTGATAGCTTACCCTTCGCTTTAACTTTTTATGCATTATTGTGGTTTGTATCCTTTCATCAAAGTTTTTTACTACAATTTTTTTCCCTTCGTCTTTTAAATAACAATAATTTAAATCTTTGTCAAAATGTTTTTGTGTTATCTGATTATTATTTAGTAAATCAAAAATCATCCTATCAGCATATATTGGTTTAAATATTTCGGCTATATCCAGTGCTAATGAAAATCGCCTGTATGATGGCTCATGCAAAAAGCTTACGGTGGGGTTTAGTTGTGTTTTATAGATTTCTTTTATGACTAACGAATATACAAGACTATTACAAAATGAGATAAGTGCATTCATCATATTATCTGGTGGATGTTTTACTCGTTTTTCAAATTCTATTTCCTGTTTAATTATTACCGGGAATGTTGAGTAATAAACATCGCGTGCATTACCTTCAATTCCCATGAGTGAGGGAATATCATCTTGTTTATCAGCTAATTCAGAAAATCCTTGTAATTTCTCAATTATTTCTTTAGATATCTCTGGATATCGTTTAATGTTATTAATACATCCATGTATTGCTCCTTTCACAAACTCCCGTGCAATTGCAATTCTCTTTTTTCCATCCAAATACGCTGCTACCTGTTTTACAAGCACTTCACCTGATTGTAAAAACTCACGAGGATAAATACTGCCAGTATACCAGCCATAATAATTAAAAAAGTGTATCACAATTTGTTGTTGTGCTAAAAAGTTTATTGCTTTTGTGTTTATATCAATTTCACCAAATAAATAAAGACTATCAATGTCGTTAATTGGAATAAATACATTCCCATCACTTGTTTCCAATACTATAGAATTATCTTTACGACTTATTCGGCCACTTTTAAATATATAATAATCTTTCATATACAATTCTAACAATAGCAAAACTCGTAATAACTGCACTTTTTGCAGTAGGGTTTGTTTATAGCATCAGGAATCTTCTCTTTTCCTATAATCTCTTTAATATTCAAAATAGTACTCTCAATTTTTGAAATATCATCTCCATTTAATATTACTCTTTCCCTTTTTTTTAATTTTGGATAGTCTATAATACCTTCAATATTAATTCCTAATTGATGGAAATAATAAATATAGTATTGTAATTGCCTTAAATGAGCTTCCTCTAAAGATTTTGATTTTTTTACTTCATGTATTATTCCCCTTTTAGCTTCCAGCAGGTCTATTTTTATTCCTTCTAAATTTATTTCTTTTCTTTTTCTAGTATATGAATTTTCATGTATAATCTTACCTATTTCAACGAGTTCACTTGAATGTTCCATTGATATGTTTTTGCTGAAAAGCCAAAGTTTACGGTGACATATAGTGTAGTAGGCTATTTGGGTTCCGGTAATGATTGGGTCGTTCATATTATGTTATCACTATTTTGATTTATTTTGTCCAATCGGAATAGACCTTTTTCTTTTGAATAACCGTATCCCTTTAAAATTTTAATCTGGCGCTTTTTACAAAATTGAGAATTTGGTATATCTGAAAGTATATTATTAATATTCCCATATAGTTGTAAAGATATAGTATAATCAAAAAATTCTGCCTGTTTTTTTATTCTTTCCAATCTGTCATTATTTTTATTATCAATAAAAAAAAGAATATTTTTTATTTTTTCTTGATTATTATTAAAAACAGGTTCAGGAATAATAATATAATTATTTGTTATTTGCCTAAAATCTTCTTGTGCTTCTATTTTCGATAAACTTCTATAACCGATTTCAAGTAAATCTTTTTGTTTTTTATACTCAGTAAAATAATTAGTTTGTGCAATATTATCAAAAACTTCATTTATCATATTTTGCTTATCATCTTCCGAAAGTAACTTATTATTATATTTCTGAATAACTTCCCATGTTTTTTGGAAAAGATATGGATCATAAATGTTGTACGGTTGTGATTTAAAAATATAAATATTAGGCTGATTTCCAGAATATTCTCTTTTTCTATAACATCTTCCAAATCTCTGAAGTAAACTCTCAATAGATGCATTTTCTGTTAATAAAAGGTCAAAGTCTATATCAAGAGAAGCTTCTATAACCTGTGTTGAAACCCATATACAAGAATTTTTGGTCTTCATTATTGCTACTTCTTTTTCTTTTTTATCTTTCCCGATAAATTGTGAATGAATTAGATTGGAAATATTTTCATTATCATCATTTTTTGTACAGATAAGACTATTAAATCCATTATTCTTTAAAAACTCAAACATTTCTTGAGTCTTTTTTACTGTATTACAAATAATAAGGATTTTTTTATTAGTATTATTTTTTAATATTTCTAGCAAATTTTTCGATTGTATATCCTCATCAACAATAGAAATTTTATGTCTGTAAATATTTAATAACTGAGGTTCAAATATACAAATATTTTCTAAATCACTAAATTCATCTTTCAAAAATGGAGGTAATGTCGCTGTCATTAACATAAATCTTCCGCCAAGCTCGTGAATTTCTTTTAAAAATACTACTATTGCTGCAATTGCACTTGGAGAAAAACTTTGAATTTCATCTAATACGATTTTGCTATAACTACATGTTAAATAAGTAAATTCAAAGCCAGGATACTTAAAAACACTTGTAATAAGTTGATCTGCGGTTGCTATTGTTAAAGGATAGGACAATTTTCTTGCCTTCTCAATTTTTGTTTCATATTCATCTTCATCAGTTTCTTGCTGAGCAAAAGAGTAAGAAGTTTCCCCATGAAGAAGAGTAACATTATCACCAAATATATTTTTAAACCTTTTATACATTTCATTTACAGCTACTCTTATACCTAGCAAATAAAAAGCTTTTTGCCCATTTATCCAGTTCATCGCTGCTTCTGTTTTTCCCATTCCAGTAGAAGCAACTAATATAATGCTTTTGTTTGAATTCTCAACTGCTTTTTTTTGAAATTCTTTTAACTCAAATTGTTTTATTTTTAAAAAATTTTGAAAATGGGCGTGATAATTGCCATTATATTTTTCTTCTGGTTCAATATCAGCAGAAGCACAATAATCGCATTTTAGCAGTGAACCAAGCCATTTTACTCTATATATGAAAAATAAATTCCATAATTCTTTATTCTCTGAAGTATTATAAGTATTAAATAAATTATTACAATCATAATAGTACTCTACATATTGAAAACCTATGAAATTATTTTTTATCCACTCAATCATACTTTTAATTAAATCACTATTAGGTATTTGGTTTTCTCTATGATGATGTGACAAAATAGTGAAGATAAAAATATTAAAAAATCTATCTTTATCAAGCCCCAATTGACTAAGTTTATCTTTTATTTCCTTTTCCTCTTGTTGAGTAATAAAGGCTGGAGATAGCCATTCATGAGGGACATTAACATTATGCCAATTTAAAAGATTGCTTATCCTTAAAATCCTTCTCATTCTATTCTGAAACTCTGGATTTATCTTACCAAGGTCATGGTAATTTATTAATTTTTCTATTATCCATTTTTCTTCTTTACTTAACAACAGATATTTACTCAATTTTTCAAAAGCTTTTAAAACATTAGATGTGTGTTCTTCAATTGTTTCTCCATTAGATTTCGCATAGAATTGCTCCATATTTAATTCTCACTTTACATTTAATTATTGAGCACTTAGAAAAAAGACTATATCATTATCATCGTCTAAATGAATTGTATTTATTTTCAATGAGACATTTTCTGATATATAATGAGCTTCTACAAAATGAAATATCCTATTATCAGAAAATGAATTGACATTTTCATAATAAAAAGGAAGTCTATATCTTGTACCAACATTCTCAATCAAAGAATCTTTCGATATATACATTGGAAACTTTGATAATGCACTTCTACCTTCATAATTTTTTAATGATACTATTTTTAAATCTTCAATCATTGCCAAATCCTCATTTCTTCCAAGAACTGGAACTTTTTCTTGAATCTTTTTAAACAAATGCTTGCATTGATTATCATTATCATTTTCAAAAAAAATATGAATTATTAACATCATGTTCAAATGCAGATCCACATATGAAATTCCATGTGTTGCTGTTTTCTGACTGTTTCTTACTTGAATTCTATATGGATTTTGAGGTCTACTATTTGGATCTCGGTCAAACTTATATACTCTTTGAATATTTGTTATTACAGCATCACTTTTACCTTGAATGCTAATTTTCAATGGTATATATTCATTTGCCTCAAGTATGTCGTGAACCATTCCTCTAACCATTGATGGCGTAGGAAGAGGGTATGTCTGAACATACCCAAAACTTCCTTCTTTTCTATAGTTGCATAAGTTTTGATATAGCTTAATTTTTAAAGCTTTCATGCTTAATTCCTATCTATAAAATATTATTTAATTCTCCTTTTATTTTCGTGAAAAATTTTTCTATATTAAGCTTTCTTGCATCATCAAGTTTAATCTCACTAAGATTTGCAAAGGTCCCACTTAAAGCACCTAGATAAGTAGAATCTTTTATGTACTTTTCATTAAATTTTCTTTCCAGTATTTCATTGATTGGATCTGATTTTAACTTTATTGAATCTCTTCCAAAAATAAGCTCAATTTTATTATAAAAGAATGGATTTCCACTATTGTATATGCCTCCTATAACAAATACAGGTGATAAATCCTCTCTTCTACCTTTTATATCTCTATAAAGCATTTTAATAGAATCCAGTAAAATAAATATTCTTTGTCTTTTTTCATCATTAGGTAAATTTAAATTATCATTTTGATCAATACCAACTTTATCAAGATCAACCGTTAGAGTATAGGTGTAAAAAGATTTATGTATTTCTGTTTGAAAAATCATATTATCAAGATTTTCTCTTCTTACAGAAAGCCCCATATTATTGCCATAATCCATATCATTATTCCATGGTTCAAGGCTTATAGCATCGCTTAATCTAACAATCGCTTTTCTTATTTTTCCTCTCGAACCTTCTCCAGAAGTTTTCATATAACCAAATAAATCAATTTCTGGATAGTCTTTAATAGTTGCATTAGCTTCAAATTGAACAACCCTTCCATCACTACCAACTGGAGTTAAAGGCATTTGAAATTGTTCATTCATTACTCTTACAATGTCATACCTTAAAGCTTGTCTTGAGATATATGAATAACTCCTACCTTTAAATGATAATCTTTTTAGTCCAGTAATATTTGCCGAGCTTTCTCCATAATTTAAATTGCCTGCCTGAAAAATAACTGTTAAACTTAAAAAATTAGCCATTTTGAACCTCCTGATTTTGTTCATGGTTTATATTGGACAAGAGTCCGTTTAAAAAGGCATAGCCAAAAGACATAAAATTATCAATATCTGTTAGCTCATTGTTACTACCAAATTTTACTTCAGAGCCATAGGACATACTTAATCTTAAATATTTATCCATAAATGCATTCCTATCGCTAATTTTTAAATCATTTAAAAGTTGATAAGCAATACTTTTGATTTTATTCTCTTGTCCAATTTTTTGTCCAAGCTCTTTGCCATTATAAAAAGCTTTGTTGACAATCTGTTCTTGAGTCATTTGATCTCCTCCTTTAATTTTATATATGTATTTCAAAACATATTTCATCACTTTATAAATTGAGTAATGAGCTATTATTTTAGATCGTACATCCAGTGATCTTAAGAAATATTCATAATAACTTGATAAATCAGAAAAATTGAGCGTTTGCTCTAAAGTTTTCTTAAGAATTTCCTCAGCAATATCAGAATAATAATCTCTATCTTTATAATAACCTTTTGGAATATTTTCTATTCCAGTAGACCTAATAAATTCAGCCAACTCTTTTGTTACATTGTAATTATAAACATTGTAAGATTTAGTTGACTGCCCACCAAATTGATTTTCAGCTATTTCTATAAAATTAATGTTTTCTAAAACAGTCCGTGCTTGTTGATTAATTAATTCTAAGGTTACTTCTTGAATAATAGTATAGAAAGGTTTATTTTGGTTTTCTCTTTGACTTATTTTTTCTTTGAATATCCAATATGAATTGTAAAGGGTTTGAATACTAGTATTTCGATTTAAAAAATAAAGAAAATTTTTATATTCTCCATTAACATTCCTTTTAATAGGAACCATGCCATGAAAAGCACAAGAATATATTAAAGCACATAGTGGGCATATTTTAACTCTAGAAGTTTCATAACCCCATATCCAATTAGAATTATCAGAATTAAATCCTAAAATCTGAGTAATAGCATTACTTAAATCATATTCTTTTTTGAATTCCCCACAAATATAACATTTTCTATTATTATCCGTTGGTACTTGAAGTTGCTCTAAAAGTCTATTAACATAGTTTTTTATATTTAAATATGCACAGATTTTTCTAGTTACTTCAATATCAAGAAAATAATCTATAAAGTTTTGTTTATTATTTTGTAGTAGGTTATTGTATACATCAATATTTGTTTTAAATTGATTCAAACTAATCTGAACTGTTTGAAGATCGTTTATAATATTATTATCATTATTATTTGAAAAGATTTTGTTTAAATCTATACCATTATTAATTGCTTTAATAAATTCATTCACTATTCTACCATTAAGAGCTGTTTCTTGTAAAAGTCTTTTTGTTATTTTTGTATTTGGTTGGTTAAGCTTATCTATTAATTTATTTAGCCTTTCCTTATAACTATCAATATCAAAAAGAGTAATAAATGACATTTTTTTATATTTTTCAAAAAAATCATTTAATATAGCTGATTCAAAATCAATATAATTATCATTGATGGTAATGATATTTAGAAAATTTTTCTGTATTGTTTGAATATTTTTTTCACCTTCACTTAATACATTCAAAAAGCCAATAATTCCAGCATTATAATACCAATCACGTAAATAAACACTATAATTCATCTCATCACCTCCAACATACCAAATCCCTGGCTGCGGCGGGCACCTATTCCATTGTCGTATAATAATTGTACTACTTCCTGTGGAGCTTCAATTTCAATAGTGCCATCGGTTGCTATAATGACTTCAGGGTTTTCAGGATTCTTTTTATTGTAGTGTGGAATTTTGACGGGAAATGCAGCATTGGTTTTAATAACAATATCATCAGTTTTTATACAGTAACTATCGCCTAAAAACTTACACTGACTTACAATACTATATTTCAACATTTGTATATAATCTGCATCATTAACATTAACATATCCGTGACCTTTTTTATCATCACTAACACGACGAACCACAATTGGGGAAAATATTGAAAATACTCCTTTAGAACTACACGTAATGTTTGGCAACAAGCTAAATCTAATAATTTTAAATGGAGTGCCATATATATTGTATTGCCTGATACTGCGCAATCCGTTGTAAAACGCACTTAGTAATTCATAATTATTAGTTGATACATACAGCGTTGCATATCTGCCTATCTTAAGCTTATGGCTATTACTAATCTTTTCACATACATCCAACTTTACTGCAAATGTAAATGGCTTGGGTATATTCTTTTTATGATCACCATAATAATATTCATATAGAGCCTGTGTTTCCTTATTGTGCTGCAATGCTTCTTTTAATAATGACGTAAATGCTATTCGGTACCATGGGGGAATGTATGCTGGCTGTTCAAATTCCAAAAATGCTGCAAACCTCATTGAAAAACTCCTTATATTTTTTTATAATATAAAATTCCACAGGGACATATAATGTCCCACCTAATATTTTTTTTAAAATCTAAAGTGTTAGACAATGAATTAAAATATTATAACATATTATGGTATTATGTCAATAATATTTTTTATCTATTACTTTAATTATTGGATGAAGCAGGCCAAAAAATCATCAGTATTCAATTAATGAAATTTAAGTAAAAATTATAAACCAGGGATAAAAGCAAAATAACCTTAAATCTCACAATGGAAGGCAATACTTGCTTCAGGTGTGCAGATAACATGGCTAGTGTATATTTACAATATATACCGTGACAGATCCTTATTCTTTATGGTTGGTCCCAACTTGGCTTTGACAAATTCAGCATTAATAACAAAATTTTTATGGGCATCATCTAAATCCGGTGCATCAAAGAGTATATCTTCAAGAAGCTTTTCCATAATGGTATGCAACCTTCGTGCACCTATGTTTTCGTGCTCTTCATTGAGTATCTGGGCTGTCTTTGCTATTTCGGCAATACCATCATCAGTAAAATCAATGGTAACGCCTTCGGTTTTAAGAAGCTCTTTGTATTGAAGTGTAAGTGAATTTCTTGGTACAGTCAGTATTTTCCTGAAATCCTCCTCGGTTAATGATGACAGCTCTACCCGTATAGGGAAGCGTCCCTGCAGTTCAGGTATAAGGTCCGAAGGCTTAGAAATATTGAATGCTCCTGCTGCAATGAAGAGTATATGATTGGTTTTTACAGGACCATATTTTGTATTGACCGTTGTGCCTTCAACAATGGGCAGTAAATCCCTCTGTACCCCCTGACGGGATACATCAGGCCCTGTCTTTGATTCGGCACCGGCAATTTTGTCTATTTCATCTATAAAGACTATTCCCATATCTTCAACACGTCGTATGGCTTCATTGGTAACTTTTTCCATATCTATAAGCTTTTCGGTTTCTTCGGCAATGAATATACGCAATGCATCTTTAACAGTACTTTTTTTTCGCTTTGATTTCTTTGGCATCAAATCACCCAGCATGGATTGAATCTGCAAATCTATATCTTCAAGGCCAGAACCACCCATAATTGACATAACCGGTATAACATTGGGTGATTCGGATTCATATTCAATCTCAAGATCATCTAATTTACCGCTTTTTAAATCTTCTAAATATTGTGCGCGCATCTGCTCATACAATGTGTCGGACTCAAAAATAGATTCCCTTTCTACATGAAAACCTGAAATCTGCCGCTCATCAAATTCAAACCCCTTTTTGGGAATGATGATATCAACTATCTTATCATAAGCATTTTTTAAAGCTTTCTCCTCTACCATTGCACCATATTCTTTCTTGACCATATTCACAGCAATGGATGTTAAATCGCGTATCATGGATTCAACATCCCTGCCAACATACCCCACCTCGGTATATTTTGTAATCTCCACTTTAATAAATGGCGCATTAACCAGCCGTGATAATCGCCGTGCAATCTCGGTTTTTCCTACACCTGTGGGTCCTATCATGATGATATTTTTGGGTGCAATTTCTTCCTGTAGCTCAGGATCCAGTTTCTTCCTGCGGCTTCTGTTTCTGAGAGCTATCGCCACACATTTTTTTGCATCTTTTTGTCCAATGATATATTTATCTAACTCACTGACAATCTGTCGTGGAGTCAAATCACCATCTTCGGAAAACCTAATAGTATTATCACTCATTATGCTTTGATCTCCTCAATTATAATGTTGCTGTTTGAATAGATGCAGATCTCGGATGCAATAAGCAGTGACTGCTTCACAATGTCGTACGCATTCAACGAGGTGTTACGTACCAGCGCTCGTGCTGCTGCCAGCGCATAGCTTCCACCCGAACCAATGCCAATAATGCCATCATCAGGCTCAATGATTTCACCGTTGCCACTGATTAAATACAGGTGCTGCGGATTGCCAACAATCAACACCGCCTCAAGTCTGCGCAAAGCTCTGTCCAAACGCCAGTCGCGTGCAAGCTCCACCACACTTCGCGGGATATTGCCCGAATACGATTCTAACTTTTGTTCAAACCGTTCAAACAGTGTCAGCGCATCAGCCACCGAACCCGCAAAACCTGTGAGGATTTTATCATCATAGACTTTTCTAAGTTTCACTGCTTTGCTTTTAATAACTGTATCACCTAATGTAACCTGTCCGTCGCATCCAATGGCAATAGTATTGTCTTTTTTGATTGCCAGTACCGTGGTGCCACGCATTGAAGTATTATTCATTATCATGTCTCCTGTGTGCATGGGGAT
Organism: Spirochaetota bacterium; assembly: GCA_029907515.1. GTDB lineage: Bacteria > Spirochaetota > UBA4802 > UBA4802 > UB4802 > UBA4802. Next base: position 12,092 of record JARYLT010000094.1, read on the forward strand.
GATACTTATGGTATAATGCTTTTAACCGCTCTGTCGTGGTGTGAGTATATTTCTGTGTTGTTGAAATACTCTCATGCCCCAACATATCCTGCACAGCCCTGATATCCGCACCCCTGTTGAGTAATTCAGTTGCAAAACTGTGGCGCAACACATGCGGTGTAACCGATTTCCATAACTGTGCCATGTTTGCTCTTTTATCAATAATATAAAAAATACCTCGTGTTGTCAATCGTTTGCCGTTATTATTTACAAATAAGGGACTGGTTAAGCAATTGAATTTTTTTTTGCGTTCATTCAGATATTCTTGCAAAGACGTGACAGAAGTTTCATTCAAAAATACAATTCTTTCTTTTGATCCTTTACCAAGCACCTTTAATCTTCTTGAAGTGAAATCACAATCATCAATGTTAGCATTTGCTATTTCCGAAACGCGAGCACCCGTGGAATAAAACACCTCAAGCAATGCTTTGTCGCGATAGTCACCAAAATTTTTGCATTCAAACGCAACCAGCGCCTGAATCTGATCAAAGGTTAAAAATGTTGGCAAAAATTTTTTTTGCCTGGAGTAATGGATGTCGCGGGTAGGATTATTATCAATATAATTATGAAATTCAAGATATTTAAAAAAAGATTTTAACGTTGCAACCTTTCTTTCAATTGTTGAAAGTTCATTCCCTTTTTCAAAGCAATAATCAATAAAATCACGTATATCATTTGTAGTTAAGGCGGCGATAGTAACTGATTCAGGATCATATGCTTCATATAAAAATTCAATGAATTGATTCAGGTCTTTGCCATATGATTCAACAGTAAGAGGTGAAGCATTTTTCTCAGCAATAAGATATTGCATGAATTTATCAATATAGTGATCCATACGTATCAGCTTACATGTGCCTCCGCATCTGTTTTATCTTCGTCTAACAGTGTTACTGAATAGCCACACTGTTCATTCAAACATACAAGCATCTCGCCTTTTTTCTTTATTTTCCTGATAAAAAGGAGACTCCCGCATTTGGGGCATGCGTGTTCTGATGCCTGTTCACGGGTGGCAAAATCACATTCAGGATACCTGTTACATGCATAAAATGAGCCGCGACGTTTTGATGTACGTTTGATTACATCGCCACCACACTTTGGGCATTTACCAAGAGGCAAAGGTTTTGCATTAGAACATTTGGGAAACGCCGAACATGCTAAAAAGAATCCATATTTCCCTAACCGCTTAACCATTTTACTACCGCATTTTTCACAGACCAGATCAGTTTCTTCATCCAGTATGTTTTTCATATCTTCAATATGTTCTTCGGCGTGATGAACGGTTAACTTGAAGGGTTCGTAAAATTCCTTAATCATACTCACCCAGTCATTGTGTGCTTCTTCAATTAAATCTAATTTTTCTTCCATCTTTGCAGTAAAATCAATATTTATCAAAGATTCAAAATATGAGACTATAATGTCATTGACCAGTCTTCCTAAAACCGTGGGCACCAGCTGTTTACCACGTTTTGTCACATAATACCGTTTTAACAGCGTATTTATGGTTGGGGCATACGTAGAAGGTCTGCCTATACCTGATTCTTCCAGAAATTTTACCAGCGAAGCTTCATTGTACCGTGGAGGCGGTGAAGTAAAATGCTGCTGCGGGTCAAATGATTTTGGGATAAGAACCTGCCCCACCTCCAGTGGTGGTAGTAACTTCTTTTCAGCACTTTCCTCTTTTTCTATCACAGTGAAGCCATTAAACAATACTCTGCTTCCTGTTGCCCTGAACTCAAAATGTTCAACATTCATGGTAACGGTAACTACTAAAGAAACTTCCGGGGTCATCTGCGAAGAAACAAATCGCTTCCATATCAAAGAATACAGCTTGTACTGATCAGGTGTTAAATCGTTTTTAATTGATTCAGGAGTCCTGAACACATTGGTTGGCCGTATTGCTTCATGTGCATCCTGTGCACCTTTTTTGTTTGGATAAAAATTTGGCGATTCAGGAATATACTCCTTAGAAAAATTTTTACCAAGATATTCCCTCACTGAAGCCAGTGCTGCAGGAGCCACGCGCGTTGAATCGGTACGCATGTATGTAATCAAACCAACCTGCCCTTCACCTGATATTGTAACACCTTCATACAATTGTTGTGCAACCATCATGGTTTTACTTGCGGAAAATCCTAAACGCCTTGCAGCATCCTGTTGTAATTTGCTGGTAATGTAGGGAGGCTGAGGCTTTCTTCTTCGTTCTTTTTGTTCAACATTGCTTACGGTAAACGGTTTGCCTTCTATAAGCTTTAATACCCTGTCAACATCGTTCTTTGTTTTTAGTTCAATTTTATTTCCATTTTCTGAAACAAGTGATGCCAC
>JARYLT010000095.1 GCA_029907515.1 Spirochaetota bacterium
TGGTTGAGTTTTTATTATCTGGTAGGAGTACAATGCTTCTTTACAAGCATTTTTACACACTCTATGGGACATTACCAAATGCAGTAGAAAATAATGTAATGAATGATTATGGACGAGAGAGAAGAAAAAGCTAAACAGATAGTACGATCTATACGGGCGTTAGAAGGTGTATTAAAAACTTCACCTGATGCAAAACAGCGTGAGCGGGTAAAAAAAGATCTGAAATCGCTGAGGGATAAACTTCAAGAGTTATATCCTGATGTGGAACTTGATGAACTTATTGAAGCAATATTAACTGATGATTTAATAGTAACCCCAACCGGGAAATCGGAACTGGAAACTCTGGAGTATTTAAAAAATGTTGAAATTGAAAAAATATCAAATTTCAAGGATGATAATGAAATTAATATTGCTGCTTCAATTTTAAAGCATTTTTCAGAAAAAATATGGGGTGTGATAGCTGATCAATATACCAAGCTTGATTATTCCAATTCACTGGAACGAGATTCTCTGTACAGAAAATTAGATGAGTGCCAGAGGGCATTAAAGATTTTTCAGCAAACAGTGGATGATATTGAAAAGGCAAATACAAGCGCTCATATTTCACAATTGAATCTTATGCGCATGCGACAGGGCAGGTTATTTTTAATGGATTTATTTTCTTTTTTTAAAGATGTTAATGATTTTGTAACCAAAATACTTGCAGATACGGAATTTGGTGGCACAATGGTTTTAAATGCAGATGACAAAATAACATACGCCAGGTATGATATGTATAAAACATTTGAAGGTTTGACAGTAAAAGAAGCATTGCGATATCTCAAAGGGTTTGTTCAGGAAGTATTACAGATAATTAAAGTACCTGATAAAACAAAGTTTTAGTATTGAAAATTTCATAACTGTATATATGCATACCGCACAGGCGGCGGTGTATACAAATCATGAATGTAAATACAATTTTCATGTTGACATAAATATATTCATTATTTAGCTATGAAAAAAAATGAAGGGCAGGTGTTTTTATGGCTTTAGCAAAATCTGGTGGTGATGTTGCAAATAATGTTATTGGTGAAAATTCTTATTTCAGTGGCAAATTTCTTATTAACGGTTCATTGCGAATAGATGGTCGTTTTGAAGGGAAATATTTGCAGGCTGACCAGCTATATATTGGCCCAAACGGAAAAGTTAAAACCAATATTAATGCTGTATCAGTTATTATTGAAGGTCTGGTTATAGGTAATATTAATGCTACCAACAGGGTATTGTTAATGCCCACAGCAAAAATATTAGGGGATATAAAAACACCTGAACTGATAATCCAGAATGGTGTAATATTAGAAGGGCGCTGCACTATAGCAAATGATCTTAAGATTTCTGCCAAAGACTTGATTGAAAATGAATATGAAAAAAATAAAATAATACCCGAGGAGTTTCTTGCAGATTAGGAAGCCCAGAGTAGCTATTACTATTGGCGATCCAGCTGGCATTGGACCGGAAGTAACATTAAAAGCATTATGCGATTTTGAAAAACTGCCGTGCCTTCCACTGGTGATATGCAGGGTTGGCATATTGCAACAATACTATCACCATCTCATGCCCTCGTGGGATATACTGAATTTTAATGAAATACAGCGTGATACTGTTATACAAAAACCTTATTTTATAAATATCCATAGTGATGCACCAATCCCACAACCTTCCTGTGGTACTGAACTTACCGGCAAAGAAAGCTTGGCATATATTGATGCAGCCATTACGTTATGGAAGCTAAAGATGATTGATGCAATTGTTACTGGTCCTGTCAATAAATCCCTTGTAGAGAAGTGGGTACCATTTATGGGACATACTGAATATATTGCAGAACAGATACATGAAGATAACCCACGAATGCTCATGTATTCAGGAAAATATAATGTTATGCTTGTTACAACACATGTGCCTATTTTCAAACTAAAAGATGTTATTGATTATACTGTATTGATGGAAACTATTCAGATTTGTGAAAGCAGCTTAACCAGAATAATGAAAAAAAAGCCAAAGATTGCTATGTGTGGGCTTGATCCACATTGTGGGGATAATGGTGCAATAGGCAATTTTGATAAGGATGTCACTGCAAAGGTTGTAAAGGGTGCACAAACACAAGGAATCATAATTGAAGGGCCATTTTCTGCCGATACTATATTTATACCACAGCGCTGGGAACAATATGATTGTATTATAGCTCATTACCATGACCAGGGCTTAATACCTTTCAAGATGCTGGCGTTTGATGAAGGTGTAAATGTGACTGTGGGATTATCCGTTATACGGACTTCAGTTGATCATGGCACTGCATTTGATATTGCTGGCAAAGATTGTGCTGACTATAGCAGTATGAAGAAAGCCATAGAATTGGCTAGTTTCTTAGCGTTGAAAGAGGAATAATACCCAATGAATACAACAATGCTTTCCACTTCATTAATGATATTTACAACAATCTGGGGGCTGTGTGTGCTGCTATTATGGATGCGTCCCAGAATTGAACTAATATGGAAAATTGCTGCTTCTGGTATATATGGGTTTTATGTGTGGTTTTTTTATAAAGATCTTGTAAAAGGGTTCAAACAATTTGAAAAAGACTGGTATCTGGTAACTATCGCTTTTATAAAAGAATTCAGTGCCCTGATTTTTGCAAATATGTTTTTCTTATGGCCATTAGCGTTAATAATTATCTTTTACAAGGCAGATGACATTGGTGCAGAACGGTTACTGAAATTTATGTGTATATTTACCCTTGTTGTATGGCTTGTTTTCACATTATATACATTTTACAGTAAACAAATTGACACATTTTTGTTTCATACACTTCGCGAAATGATCCCCAATGCTCAGTAAAGCAATATTCATTGCGTTATTATGTTTTGTTCCTCTTCAAAGCCAGTTTGCTTCCTCAGTATGCACTGAAGCAACTGCACTTGCAAAAGCTAAAGAATATTCAAAAGCAAAAGAATTGTTTATCAAAGCTATTGGTTTAAATCCTTATTACTATTTTGCTCATTATGGATATGGGAAAGCGTGCCTGTATTCAGGAGATATTAATAACGCTATCAAACATCTGGATATTGCTGTAACTCTGGATGCAACATCTGCACGTGGATGGTTTTATTTAGGTTTTGCCTATTTTTTTGCCAAAAACTATGTTAAGGCAAATTTTTGCTTTAAGGAAGCTTACAGGATAGATACTGGATTTGTTGAATCGCTTTATAATATTGCTGTTATTTATGAAATTACTGGAGATACCTATAAATCAAAAGTTTATTATAATAAATATTTTTTTGAAAAAAATAAAAAAGATACAGGTCTTTTATTCTGAAACCTGTAATGCAGGGTGAAGAATCTGTTTTGTTATAAAAAGCTACTTTTTATTTTTAACATTATCCATTGAGTCAATAAGTGAAAAGTAATCCAGTACACGGGTAATTTTAAACAATGTTTTTATTGATGGTGCAACATTGAGGAAATGTAATTTGCGGGAATTTTCTTCAAGCTTCTGGTGAATTTTAACCAGTGTGCCCAATGAAAAACTGTTAATATACTGCACATGTTTACAGTCCAGTATAACATCAGTAGTTGATTTGTTTATGTTGGTAAAAATAGCCCTTTCTAAATCTTCGGAGTTTTCTCTGATAATATCTTCGTGTGGGGTTATCACAAGAATTGAATCTAATTTTGTTGTTTCAATAAACATATTTACTATTCTTTCAAATTATAATAAAATAAATAGTATTATAATTATAATATTACCAGCACTGTAATTATTTATTACAGTGCTGGTAAAGTTTAAAAATTTATTCAATAGCTTTTATTGTCGTATCAGGTGCAATGATGTCAACAAATACTGATAATACGGCAACAGGTGATACATTGCCAACTTTATCCACTGCTTTTGCCTCTATCATGTGCTCACCGTTGGTATCAAACTTTATAGCTCCAGCATATGCTTTGAATTCGCCTTTGCCATCCAATCGGAAAAGAATAGATGATAATCCTGATTCAGCATCGCTTGCTGAAATTGTGTAGCTGTAATCCGCTGTAGCAACTTTTCTGCCATTTTTATCAAGCAGTTCTTTATCGGGCTTAATTTCTACAACAGGTGCTTTATTGTCAACAAATATAGATACGTTACCATCAGTTAAGTTTATGGGATTGCCATTTTCATCTTTTGCAACCATTGTATATTTTTCAGTATAATTGGTTACATTATCCATTGCTTTAATGCTTAAGCTTATATTCCCTTCAACTGGTATGGTAAAAGGTGTCAGATAGGGCTGATAATTGGTTTTGTCTATACTATATTCAACTGATTTCAAGCCTGATAATGCATCGTTTGCTTCAACAACAAAAGTAAAATTTTTTGAAGCATATAACTTGTCCCCGGATTTAATAACAGGTGCAGATACAGAGACATTGACTACAGGTGGAGTATTATCAACAATTACCTTAAAAGCTTTTGGGTCTTCTTTGTTCCCAACTTTATCAATAGCATAATAGCTGATAACATGCTTGCCTTCTTCATAGATAGCAAAAGGCTCTTTGTATTCCAGTTCATTACCTGCATCAAGTTTATACAGTATTTTATCCGTTGCTACATTGTCTTTTGAAAACAGTTCAAATTTAACCTTTGAATTTACAAAAGTGTTCACGCCATTGTTGAATGATACAGCCTTGAGTGCAGCTGTTGCTATCTCTTCTTTTTTAACTTCAGGTGAGGTAGGACTCTGTACATCAGGCTGGACCACATTTTCCTGTGTGGTTTGCTGTGAAAATGTTAAAGAAGAAAAAACTAATACTATGGGTAATAACCATATTACATACTTTATTTTCATATAACCTCCTTTTAGATTAATGATTCGTATTTTTTGTGAGTAAATGCTATTGAATAATATATTACAAAGTTTATTATTGTATGCTTTTCTTTGTCAAATGAAATTTTATTTTTTTCACTATTTAATGTAGTCTTCTACTGTAAATAATTATTTGCTGTATTAATGATAAATCGGATAATCTGAGTGGCATTGTTGCAGAAATTTTTTTGTGGTGCATACTCAATATTGCATTTGTGGCGATAGTTACCTTTAGTAATCGTCAGCATATAATAATTTCCATATGAGTAGCAGTCTTTGCAATTCCATATTCCTGATGAAACAATTTTTTCCACAAGCGATGAATATTCATCAAGCGGGATGGAACGTTTTTTCCTTGCATACTGAGGGCTTGTGGTCTCAATGTATGCGTGTTGTCCAATCCTGGCTATGGTAATATGCCACTCCTCATAGTAAAATGGAGCCGGGTGATAGGAAAGCGTAATATAAAAATCCGGTGCAGCACTTTGCAGTAATAAAAATAGTGATACTATAATCGATTTACCGGTTATCATTATAGTGTATCAATAGAGTGATATTTTATTTTTTGGAATTGTTGAGTAGGGTGACAAAAAGTAAAGCAAAAGAGCAGTGATAATAATAGAATGATTTATGGTTCCTTTCTGGATAAACTCTAATACTTGCTGTGGTGATAATGTCACTATTTCAATATCCTCTGCCAGATCTAACGATTGTTCCTGAACCTTTTGTGCATTCAATGCGCAGTAAAAATAGATATAATTATTCATAATAGCAGGATTAGCTGCCAGCTTTTTGAGTAGTACTATTTCCTGAGCTCGGTAGCCAGTTTCTTCCAATAATTCGCGATGTGCTGATTCGGATGGCTCTTCGCCAGGGTCAATAAGGCCTGCTACTGTTTCTATGGTATATTCATCGGTGCCCAATCGGTGCTGCTTCACAAGGACAATGTTGCCGTCTGTGTCAACAGTAACAATATTAACCCAGTCAGGGTTATTAAGAATGTAAAAGTCATGATTAACTTTTTTTGCAGGATGATAGCACAAAAGTTTTTCAATTGAAAAAATCCTTTGTTTATTAACAGTGTCGCGTTTTTCTATGTGCCACTTATGCATATGCTATTGTCCTATCTATACTATATTGTAATAATAATCAAAATGTCAATATATTTATGAGTATTAAATTCATTCCGGATATAACTTAACGACATGATTATAATAAATGTACAATATGAACGCAAAGAATTGTTAAGGTATTATGGTAATTAATGTAAAAAAATCTTGATTTGTCCAGAGATTATAATACAATCATAAAAAATTAATTTGGAGAGTTGCGAATGCATCAAAATCACTGGTTGAAATGGTAGACAAATTTTCAAACGAAATCAGGAACTACCATGATTAAACCATTATGATTTTGTTGTTGCAGTAATGTATAACTATTTTATGAATAATAAATCATACACTCCTCTACTTACAGTGGGTGTACATTCATACAATAGAATTGTATCAAGCCATTATAAATTTTGATAAATCGTATAGAATAGTAAATGCAAGGTGTCACTATATGTCAAAACGATTATTATGGATTTATAGTATCCTGCTTACTTTTTTCTTTGCATATACGGTACATGCTGCAAGTATGTTCCATCCGAGGTATACCTGGTATTCCATTAAAACCAGCCATTTCTGGATTCATTATCATGATGGTTTAGAGCATGAGGCATTGCGACTGGCAACTATTGCTGAAGAAATTCATGAAAAACTTGCAGAAAATATAAACTGGCAGCCTTTTTTCCGAACAGATGTTGTATTGTGTGATACTACGGATATGGCAAATGGATTTTCCATGCCGTTTCCGTATAACAGGGTGCAGCTTTTTGTGGTAATGCCACATGTTGAGGATGCAGGCTTATCCAATACTGACGACTGGCTGCGTATGGTTTTTACTCATGAGTACACACATACTCTTACCATGGATATGATTGGTGGCATTCCAGAAGCTACACGCTATACCCTGGGAAGAGTATGTTTTCCAAATATACTCATGCCAGTATGGGCTGTTGAGGGATACCCTGTATTACAGGAATCACAACGAAAGCCCTGGGGTAGACTCAACGCTAATTACACCCTTATGGTTTTACGGCAGGAAGTATATTCAAAAAACCTCAAGGATATATCCCTGGCAAGTAATTTCCCACGGGAATGGCCTGCAGGCATGGTGCCCTACTTATATGGTGGTCTTTTTGTAGAATTCTGTACACGAAATTATCCTGAAAAAGATTTTGGTGAAATATTTAAAGAAAATGCGGATAATATTCTACCATTCCTTATGGAAAAGAATTTTAATGATGTGTATGGAGCACGAGCGATAGCTTTGTGGCAAATATGGCAGAAAGAATTAATTAATGACCTGAATGATCAGATTGCAGAAATCAAAAAACGTGGCGTATCTGATTATACTGTGTTAACCAGCACAGGCTTTTATACCAGTTTTCCACGGTTTTATAATAATGATATTGTTTTTATTGCCATGACAAATAAAGAAAAACCATCGCTTGTAAAATATAATACTCACAATAAAACATTTTCACGTCTGGCATACGTTAACATGCCCAATAGTCTTGCTGTAAGCAATAATACTATCGTGGTGAGTGATGTAGAGTATTACCAGTCATTTGATTTGTTCAGGGATGTTTTTATTTACGATACAAAGTATTCACAAAAAACAAAAGGGTTGCGTGTTCAATATATAGAACCATTCAAATCCGGTTATGTGGCAATACTGTATGATAAAGGGAAATATTCGCTGGTACAGCTTGATGCTACTTTTACCATACAGAAGTATTTTATATACAATACACCTTTTCAAATTTCATATTTGCGTGTATCAGGTGATAGCTCTAAGGCAGTGTTCAGCATTGCTCGTAATGGTTTAAGTGATATAGCACTGTATGATTTTACAACAGAAAAGATGCTCCTTTTAACCAATGATTCCTTTGTTGATATTCATCCCACATTTCATCCTGATGGGCAGAAAGTTATTTTTTCTTCTGACAGGGATGGTGTGTTTAACCTGTATGAAATAAATCTTATAAGTAAAAAAATTTCCCGTATCAGCAATGTCATTGGTGGCGCTTTTTTCCCTGATATAAGCAATAATGGCACAACTATAGTTTTTTCTTCATACGAAGCCAATGGGTATAACGTTGCACTGATGCCCTATGCAACAGGCCAATCACAGGAACTATCGCCCATACCTTTTACCATACAGCAGTATGAAGAACATAAAGAACTTTTACAACAACCATATAATCCAATCTATTCCGTGATTGGACCATGGTGGGCACCATATGTATATAGTGAAGAGTTATACCCGGACAAATATGACAATCATATTGGTTTTAATACATCGGGTAATGATACTCTGTACAGGCACAGTTATTCGTTAGGTCTGGATTATGCATTGTTACAGAAGAGGATGACACTTGCCCTTGATTATATTTACTCAGGTTTGTATCCTGATTTGTTTATTTCATATAAAGATGAGGGGATTATTTTTGATGATACATTCCCATGGGAGCCGCCTGATACTGTTGCCTATATGCGAAGGACCCTGAAACGTAAGGTATCGTCAGGAATTTCAATTCCTTTTCAGAAATTTTATAATTATAATCAGTTGATTATGTATTATACCTATGAAAAAACAATGGTTAGTGAATATTATAGTAATACTGTTTTTACACATGATATTGTCCTTGCGGGCTCACATGTGGCTTTTTTTCATGATGGAACATATACGGGAAGCTTTTCGGTAAGTCCTGAGGACGGCATGGTTTTTGAAAGCTATGCGGATATTTACGATTCTTCACTTTCTTCAGATATTTCATATTCCAAGGTGCGTGGTGGTTTGTACTATTTTTTCCGTGGCTTTGGCAACGATGTGTTAGCCTTTATGATCAAAGGTGGTTATGCACACAATGCACCGTACTATCTGTATCCGTATAATATTGGGCGTTACGCAAAAGGAAAGAGTCAGAGCATACCATCAGATGAGGATGCTTACAGCATGCGAGGGTTTGCCAAAGATATGTTTTATGGTAACAGGTTGGCTGTAGGTAGTATTGAGTATCGTATTCCTTTATTTCAAAAAGATGTTGGGTACAGAATGCTGCCGCTTATGTTCAGGGATATGTGGTTGACACCGTTTGTTGAGTATGGCAATATATGGATCGATTCTACATCTCTTAACGATTTTAAATATAGTATTGGTTCTGAACTTCATATTCGTATCACTGCTGGATACTGGGCTGATATTGAAGGGTTTGCTGGCATTGTTAAAGGATATGGCGATTATGGAGAGCTACAGGTGTATTTTGGCATAGCAACTGGCATGGAAGGGGCACTGAAGCAGCATACTATCATACGCCAGGTAATACAGTAGCATGCAATTTTAACTGATCAGGTTTCCATTATTATGAATACTAAAAGCCTTTATCAGGCATTAAATCAGGGGTTATTACAGGAGCGCTATGCCTTAATAAAGCGTAATATAACCAAAAATAAAGTATTGATAGAAAAATGGGGTGGGTTGCAGAAGGTTGTAGCGCTTTTAAGTGGCAAGCATGTTGTTGTGTGTGGTGCAGGCAGGAGTTTAAACGATGCACTTAAAGTGTTGAAAAAATATCAATACAGGAAAGACCTTGCTATTATTGCAACAGATATGGCGTACAGGCCGTTAGTACTGGCTGGGATTCAGCCACATTTTTCTATATCATGCGAGGCCATGCCTGTTTCGTATTATGCATTTTTACCCACGTCATCCTGCCATCTGTTAGCCTTCAGTGGAGTAAGCTCACATACATTGGCTACCTGGAAGGGGAAAATCAGCTTTTATAACTGGATGATATATGAAAGCCCTTTTGATGCATTGTGGAAGCTTGCAGGCCAACATTTAGGATATGTAGCAACAGCAAGTATTGTAACAACACAGGCAATATCACTGGCGTTAGGGTGTTCTATTGCTTCGTTAACAATGGTAGGCAATGACCTTGCATTTAAGGATAATTACTATGCACAGCATACGGTTGTATGCCAGCGCTTTATCATGCATTACAATAGATTTTCAACAGCCAATTCAAATGATTATGCAATGATTCATAGAAAGAAAATGTACATGGTCAAACGAAGAGAGTCGATATATTATACAGATCATCAGTTTCTGGCTGCCAGGCAATGGCTGGAAAACCTTTTTACAAACGTAACGATACCAATATTTGATTGCAGTATTCCTGGTTGCAGTGAGAATAAAGTCACTAAAGTAACAATTAGTAAAGTTATGAACACATTATATCCTGATAAACCAATAAAGAAAAGAGGCAGAACATGATAACATTACATAAAATGAATGGCGAGGAATTCATTTTGAATGCAAATCACATTGAAACCATAGAGTCCAGGCCTGATACAACCATAACACTGACCAATGAAAAAAAATATCTGGTTAAAGAATCAAAAGATGAAGTAGTATCCCGTATTTATGAATATTATCATAAGGTGCTCACCGGGTTTAAATAATTACAAAATGATAATTTGGGCGATAGTACCTGGGAAAAAATCTGGTAGTAATAATAAATATAATAATTAATGAATAATTTTAAAAATTTAACCGAAAATTGTTAATAAGAATACCTGTACGATTTGAATGGCTACTTTAGGAGGGGTAACACTATATGGATCTTGCTACCGTTATAGGTTTAATTGTAGGTTTTACCAACATAATTTTGGGGATAATTTTTGCTAAAGGTAATCCTTTGCTCTTTTTTGATATACCTTCAGTATTTATTACTATAGGCGGTTCCTTTTGTGCTTTGTTAATATCAAATCCATTAACCAAGGTACTGGGAATATGGAAAGTTGCCAAACATGCATTTTTCCCACCAAAGTATAATCCAAACGAACTTATCATTACCCTAGTTTCTTTTTCTGAAAAAGCTCGCCGTGAGGGATTGCTTGCACTGGAAGATGATCTGGATGAACTGGATGACCAGTTTTTACGCAAGGGCATACAGCTTGTTGTTGATGGTACTGACCCTGAACTGGTACGCCGCATTATGGAAACGGAGCTTGAAAACATTATGGCGCGCCATGATGAAGGTAAAAAGCTTTTTGATGACTGGGCAACATATGCTCCAGCCTTTGGTATGATTGGTACACTGTTAGGACTTGTTCTTATGCTGGTTAATATAGAAGATAAATCAGCTATTGGGCCTGGTATGTCTGCAGCTCTTATCACCACATTCTATGGTGCTATTATGGCATATCTGGTACTCTATCCAATTTCATCTAAATTGGGTTTTCTTAATAACCAGGAAGTATTGATGAAACTTATTATGATAGAAGGGACATTGTCAATACAGTCAGGTGATAACCCGCGAATTGTTAAAGATAAGTTGGTATCATTCCTTGATCCAAGATTGCGTGAAGCCATTACCAGTGAGGTAGGTGACTGATGCCAAAAAGAAAGAAAATGGAACTACCACCACCACCACCATGGCTTACCAGCTGGGGTGATTTAAATACGCTGCTTTTAACGTTTTTTGTCATGATGTTTGATATATCCCCTATTATTGGACAGGATTTTAATCTTGTCCTGTCTTCTTTTAAAGGTTCATTGGGGATGATGCAGGGCGGATATTCCCTGGCACGAGGCAGGATGGAAGAGATAGGTCTTAATATGTTAAACTTACCTTCCAGTGAGCAGGGAAGAGCTCTTGCAAAGATGCTGAAAAGGGCAGTAGAGGCTTTTAAACCAGAAATTCAGGCTAAAAAGGTAAGAGTGCGCGAAGACGAACGGGGCCTGGTTATTACATTATCAAGTGATGCTTATTTTGAACCGGGGAGTGCAAAACTTAAGGATGATATTATACCAATTTTAAAGAAAGTTGCCCTGATTATAAAGTCAATGCCCAACTATGTGAGGATAGAAGGTCATACTGATAACAGGCCTGTTCCTCCACGAGGTCTTGAAGAAGGGTATGCTACTAACTGGGAGCTTTCATCAGCACGAGCGGTTAATGTGTTGAGATATCTCATAGAGGAAACAGGTGTTAATCCAAAGCAGATGTCAGCAGTTGCCTTTGGTGAATACAGGCCCATAGATGATAATAATACACCTGAAGGCAGAGCCTATAACCGACGGGTTGAGATAGTTATACTCAGGGATAAAGGAGTAATTGAACCAACTACACCCGGGATTGTAAGGCCTTTGCCTGATGAAGAATGGCGTTAATAAGAAATGTAAAGGGAGAAGTACAAAATATTGAAAAAAATTGATACATTTTAGTGACATAATCATAAATTAATTGACTTTTTTAATTAATATAGTATTATGTCGATAAATTTAGTATAACAATTAACCAACAATGTTTGTTTAGATTTTATTGATATAATACTAAATGAAAATGTAAATTGTTGGTGAGGTATAACGCATGGGTGATGAAGAACGGGTCAATGTTGAAGAAATAGAGGAGCAGGAAAAACCGGAGGAGGCAAAAGCCGCGGGTGCTTTTGAGACTTCACGTATTATAAAGATCCTGCTATACATAGCTGGTGCTATACTGGCAATATTTATTATTATTGGAATTTCGTATCTTGTTGCTAAATATGTTCAGGAGCAGCGTTATCAGCGAGAACAGGATATTGTTCTTGCTCCACCACCACCACCGCTGGCTCATTTTGATATGCCATCATTTTCTATAACAACCAATGATCCAGAACCGCATTTTGCAAAGATCACAATTTCATTAGGATATGAGGAAAATGTTGAATTAAATGCTGAACTGGTTCAGCGTACTCCGCAGATGCAGCATGTGGTTAACATCCTTTTACGTGATAAATCCTATGAAGATCTGAATTCTGTTGAGGATACGGTTAATTTAGCTGAAGAGATAAAAGCACACATTAATGTATTGCTTTTAAAAGGCAAGGTCAAAGAAGTCTATTTCAGAGAATTTGTTGTAAATTAGTGTAATATTTTGTATTATTAATATGGTAAGTATTTTTCAAAGAATTGTATATGTAAGAATTAAACACACTGGAGGAAACAATGGGTGATGGTTCATTGTCCCAGGATGAAATAGATGCCCTATTGCAGGGTGCTGATGATATGCTCTCAGGTACTGCAAGGGTACCAGCAGGGGAATTTGCTCCTGCTCAGGCTGCTTTATCGCCTGTAGAAAGAGAATCAGTAGCTGATTTTTTGAATAGCAGCATGGGCAGTGTAATGCCAGCATTATCGGGCTATTTAGGTAAGAATATTATTATTGGCAATGCCCTGGTGGAAGTAAAAAGTGCCGACCAGGTGCGTGCCGAATTTCCCAAACAATATGTACAGATTGTAGTAAATTTTTCTGGTGGGGTCAATGGCAAGAATGTAATTTTACTGTCAATGAATGATGCCGGTGTCATTTCATCATTAATGATGGGAGATGATTCAGGTACACCACCTGCAACTCTAACTGAGGCTCATCAGAGTACATTGCAGGAATTCGTAAGTCAGATGATGTCCACTATAGCAACACAATTGAGCAATAAAATTGGTAAAGGTGTAAATACCACAGCTCCTGATTTAAAAGTAGTTCAGGGCAACATAGAAGTTCCAGGAACTCCGGATGTAGTAAAGGTAACCTATAACCTTACTATCCAGAATTTAATCAACTCCAAAATGTATCACCTGATGAATATCGAACTTGCAGGTGAGATTGCCCGTGGTGCTTATGTACCGCAAATGCAGCAACCGGAATACAGGCCTGAGCCAGCACAGCCCAGAACAACTTCACAGGTGGGAATAAGCCCTGTACGATTCCCGCCACTGGGTGAAGGCATGCAGTCAATTCCAACAGGGAATATTAATCTGCTGCTTGATGTACCCATGACGCTTACGGTGGAGCTGGGTAGAACACGGCAGCTTGTGAAAGATATACTGGGATTGGGCGAAGGTTCCATCATTGAGCTTGATAAACTGGCAGGTGAACCTGTTGACCTGCTTGTCAATGGTAAATTGATTGCCCGTGGTGAAGTTGTTGTTATTGATGAAAATTTTGGAGTTCGTGTAACCGATATTGTGAGCCCGGCAGAACGTATTGCCAAGATGCAGTCGTAAACAGTAATGTTGGTATAGTGTAAGGGTGCTCAATGGAACGTAATAGAACAATGATTGGTGATTATAGGAGTTATATGAAAAAATTTTTTTATCATAGTTTTTTATTATGTCTCATTTTTATATTATGTCCCATTACTATGAACTATCGCCCTAATGATACTATGCTGTATGCAAAAGAAACCAGAACTGTTAAAGCAGTTAAGAATGATAAAGAAAAGACCAGGGCAGAAAAAAGCAATGAGGTTGTCGATGTAAAGGAAAATGCTACCCCCATAGCTGAAACTGCAGATACTGAGAAAAAAGACAATGATGCACAAAAAGGCGATTACCTGTATAACTATGAGCAGCCTCAGGTTGAAGAGGAATCATAT
>JARYLT010000096.1 GCA_029907515.1 Spirochaetota bacterium
CAGGATTATAAGGGGTATATGTGGATTGCCCATAACCGGTTTCCTACCAATACTCCCGGATGGTGGGGTGGTGCTCACCCGTTTACCATTCTTGACAAAGCTGTTGTTCACAATGGCGAAATAACCAGTTATGGTACCAATAAACGCTGGTTAGAAATGTTTGGTTATTTCTGCATGCTCCAGACAGATACCGAAGTAATAAGCTACATCTTTGACAAGTTAACACGCAAAGATGGCCTTAGTGTTGAGGATGCCTGTTTTGTGATGGCTCCTTCATTGTGGGAAGACATTGAACATGAAAATGCACATAAAAAAATGCTTCTTAGGCAATTATACGGTCAGGCCATTGTTAATGGGCCTTTCGGAATTGTATTAACACATTCTGGTGGGGCGATAGTTCTTAATGATCGAAACAAGCTGCGACCAGTGGTATGTGCCCGTGTTGGTTCAACCTATTATGCATCATCAGAGGAATGCAGTATACGGTTACTATCTCCCAAAGTTGATGAACTGTGGTCGCCCAAAGGTGGTGAAGCTGTTATTGTTAATTTAGCAAAAGAGGAGGCTTGTTAATGGCATCGATGAAAAATAACTGGAAAACCATACCTCCTTTCCACCCTGAGATTGATTATTCACGGTGTGACTATAAAAATGGATGTAATATATGTGCCCATGAATGCTCATGGGGCGAGATTGCATTAAAACCGGAAAAGTTAGATAATGGTACGGTGGTGTACAAGCCTGTAGCAAACCTTACATCGTGTGGTTCTTGCCAGAGATGTGTTAAGATGTGTCCATATAATGCAATTCATATTGTCAACAGTCCCATGTATACCAGCCACGGTTACTGGACTCCCGATTATGTAGGCAATATTTGGAAACAGGCTTCATCCGAAGGTGGTGTGCTTTTAGTGGGCAATGGTGCAACAGGTCCGCAGAGGCGCTATTTTGATCACCTGATGTTTGATGCCTGCCAGGTTACCAATCCTTCCATTGACCCTTTGCGTGAACCAATGGAAATTCGTACATATTTGGGTAGGCGTCCTGCACAGTGGGGACAGGATTCATACCCGCTTCTTAAATTAGAAGTTCCCATAATGTTTGGTGCAATGAGTTTTGGTGCATTGAATCTGCGGGTACACGAGGCTGAAGCAAGAGCAACAAAAGAGATTGGTACATACTGGAATACCGGTGAGGGTGGATTCCATAAGTCGTTACGGGAAAAGTATGGTGCTAACACAATAGTACAGGTTGCATCTGGCCGTTTTGGTGTAAGTGAAGATTATTTGAAGTCAGCAGCTGCGGTTGAAATTAAAATAGGGCAGGGTGCAAAACCTGGAATTGGTGGTCATCTGCCTGGTGAAAAGGTTACAAAGCCAATTTCCCAAACACGCATGATTCCTGAGGGAAGCGATGCGCTATCGCCAGCACCCCATCATGATATTTATTCAATAGAAGATTTGCGGCAGTTAATTTATGCAATAAAGGAAGCAACAGATTATAAAGTACCGGTAAGCGTCAAGATTGCTGCAGTACACAATGTTGCCGCTATTGTAAGTGGTATTGCACGCGCAGGTGCAGATATTATTGCCATTGATGGATTCAGAGGTGGTACCGGTGCTACACCCCTACAAATTCGTCAAAATACCGGCATTCCTATTGAACTGGCAATAGCTGCAGCAGATGAACGACTGCGCCAGGAAGGGATACGCAATCAGGTGAGCCTGGTTGCAAGTGGTGGCATTCAATGTTCTTCCGATGTGTTAAAGGCAATATGTCTGGGTGCTGATGCGGTATATGTTGCAACGCCAGTGCTTATTGCATTAGGATGTGGTATGTGCCAGAGGTGTTTTACCGGCAAGTGTGCCTATGGCATAACAACAAACAAAGCAGGGCTTGCAGAACGTATTGATGTTGATGAGGCAACATGGGCACTGAAGAATTTGCTTCATGCATGGGCCGAGGAAATAGAGGAACTCATGGGTTCAATGGGCATTAATGCTATTGAGGCAATGCGTGGTAACAGGGACAGGCTGCGTGGTGTTGGCCTGAATGAAGAAGAATTAAGAATTTTAGGTGTTAAGCATGCAGGAGCGTAAAGGAGGATGTAACAATGGTGTTGACTGCAACCTTGAATGCTAAAGGCGTTTATTATAAAATGTTAAACCGCCAGATACGGGAGCTTGTTGCAAAAGGGGAAACTACTGTAATACTGGAAAATGTTTTGGGTCAGCGTTATATTGGCGGAGGTCTTAACGCTGACGTAACCATAACCATTAATGGTACACCCGGGCAGGATCTGGGTGCGTTTATGAATGGTCCTGTTATCATTGTTCATGGCAATGCACAGGATGGGATAGGAAATACAATGAATGCTGGTACGATTGTAGTACATGGAAAAGCAGGTGAAATCCCGGGACATTCAATGCGTGGTGGTCAAATTTTAATTCGCGATGATGTTGAATATCGCGCAGGCATTCACATGAAGGAATATGAAACACAGATACCCCTTCTTGTTATAGGTGGCACTGCCAAGGATTACTGTGGTGAATATATGGCAGGAGGCCGTGTTGTTGTACTGAATCGTTTTGATGAAAAGGATCCGGTTGGCAATGACATTGGTACTGGCATACATGGAGGTGCAATATACATTCGTGGGAATGTAGATAAACGTCGATTAGGTGTTGGTGCTATTCTGGCAGACATGGATAATGAAGATATTGCTTTTTTGCAGAATGTGTTACAAACTTTTAAAGCAACGTTCCCGTATGTTGAACTATCGCACATAACGTTAAATGATTTTAAAAAAATTACCAAAAAAGGGCATAGACCTTTTGCTAACCTGTATGCCCCTGCAATGAATATTAAAACCAAACGCCCTATCCACCTGAACCTGACACCACCGTGTACGTATGCTTGTCCCAGTGGTATTCCAACACCGGTATTTATTAACTTAATCAAAGATGGAAAAATTAAAGAAGCACAATTGCTCATGGATGAGTACACTCCGTTTAGAATGTCAGTGTGTGGGACGGTGTGCCCTGCACCCTGTATGCAGGCCTGTAGTCGCAACATGATTGATGGGCCCATGAATATTCCGTATTTAGCGCGTGAGTACTATCCAGATTTTAATCCAACGGTATATGGCAAACCAAAGGATAAACGCATAGCAATCGTTGGTGCAGGACCTGCTGGTTTGTCTGCTGCATGGCAGCTTGCGCGCAGAGGGTATCACATTACAGTGTTTGAAAAGACGGCTGATATTGGCGGAAAGGTTCGCATGGCTATTCCAAAAGACAGATTGCCCGATGAAGTTTTGAGCAAGGATTTGAATAGAATTAAAAGTTTGCCCATTGAGTTTAAGGTAAATACACCAGTTGACAAAAATCTTTTTGCAAAGATTTACAAAGAATTTGATGCTGTGCTGGTAGCAACTGGTGCGTATGTTTCGCGTAAGCTTCAGATCAAAGGCGGTGAACGAATTATTTCTGGTTTAGAATTTTTGATTGGCATCAATGAAGGCAATCCAATGGACCTGACAGGTAAAGATGTTGTCATCATTGGTGCAGGTAATGTTGGAATGGATATAGCATGTGAGTCATGGCGCCATGGCGCAAAAAGCGTGACGGCAGTTGATATTCAAAAACCACTTGCCTTTGGCAAAGAAAAAGAAATGGCTGAACGTTTGGGAACAAAAATTTTGTGGCCACGCAATATTGATTACCTTGATGATTCCCATGTGTACTTTACAAATGGTGAAGCACTCCCGGCAGATGTTGTGTTTATTAGTATTGGGGAAAAGCCCGATCTGTCGTTTTTAGGTGATACCGTCATGGTAAATGAGCGGGGGGCGATAGTTACTGCTGAAAAATCCTTTAAAAGTTCAGACCCCAAAATATTTGCCACTGGTGATATCATAAAACAGGGGCTTATTACCGATGCAATTGGGATGGGAAGACTTGCTGCCATGGAGATACACGCAACGCTTTCAGATGAGGATTTTATCTATCCTGAGAAAACCCTGGTGCCAAAACGGCGTATTAATATAGCATATTTTGGTGGAGAGACACGTGAAGTTGACAGATGTATAAGCTGTGGAACCTGTATTTACTGCGATAAGTGTGTGGAGGCCTGTCCACAGGGAGCTATTACACGAAATGGTGAAATCTTTACAATAGATGCAGAGCTGTGTACAGCCTGCTATACCTGTGTCAATGTTTGTCCCCGTGGTGCACTGCAGCCAGGTGATTTTGATGCTGTTGTTCAGGATGTACTTTTCAAGAAGTAATATTTTTTTAAATATATTTGTTTTATGATTGATTGTTTCATAGATGTTAAATATTGAATGATTTATTACTATTTCTAACTACACTATTGACTTTTTATGAGCAATTGATTTATTGCAGCTATTATTAAATTATAGAATAATACAAATCAAAGAGAGGATCTTTTATATGAAACGTTTTATAAAGAATATTGCATCTGAGCGTGAGTATGTGATAACAAGGGAAAAGGAAATGCCTGTTTCCCAGTATTATGGTGAGGATACCTTTAATTTTAAAGTAATGCGTCAGAAGTTACCTGCAAATGTATGCAAAAAACTAATGCGAATTATCAAGGAAGGTGAAAGATTAGATCCCGAAATTGCAGATACTGTTGCACATGCAATGAAGGAATGGGCCATAGAAAAAGGTGCCACACATTTTTGCCACTGGTTTCAGCCAATGACCGGAGCAACGGCAGAAAAGCATGATTCATTTTTAGAATTTACTGAATTTGGTGAAGCAATTGAGCGCTTCAGTGCAGAAACACTGGTGAAAGGTGAGCCTGATGCTTCAAGTTTTCCAAGTGGTGGGTTACGCTCAACGTTTGAAGCCCGAGGTTACACGGCGTGGGATCCTTCAAGCCCTGCATTTATTTTGCGAAGTGGCATAGGGGCTACATTGTGTATTCCTTCAGTTTTTCTTTCATACACCGGCGAAGCGCTGGATAAGAAAACGCCGC
This sequence comes from Spirochaetota bacterium, assembly GCA_029907515.1. GTDB lineage: Bacteria > Spirochaetota > UBA4802 > UBA4802 > UB4802 > UBA4802. The sequence goes on from JARYLT010000096.1 coordinate 5,005, forward strand.
TCCTTCGTTCAATTAATGCAATTAATAAAAGCGCACTCAGAGTAATGCGCCTCCTGGGCAATGATAGGGCAACCAGAGTTATTGCAACTGTTGGCCCTGAGCAGGAATACTTCCTTATTGATATGGATTATTATTATAAACGACCGGATCTGGTTTTAACAGGAAGGACTTTGCTGGGAGCAGCGCCAACAAAAGGACAGCAGTTAGAAGACCATTACTTTGGCAGCATCAAAGAAAGAATATTATCGTATATGCATGATGTTGAAGAAGAACTGTATAAGCTGGGTATACCAGCAAAAACACGCCACAATGAGGTTGCACCAAGTCAGTATGAAATAGCGCCAATATTTGAAGAGGCTAACATTGCGGTTGACCACAATCATTTAGTAATGGAAACACTTAAACGTGTTGCACAAAATCATCGTTTAGCTGCGCTGCTTCATGAAAAACCGTTTGCAGGCATAAATGGTTCGGGCAAGCACTGTAACTGGTCTCTGTCAGATAACTTAGGCAATAACTTGCTTAATCCCGGGAAATCACCTCAGGACAATGTACAGTTTTTGGTATTTTTAACTGCAACCATACGTGCGGTGTACTATCATGCAGATTTATTACGTGCGTCAGTTGCTTCCAGTGGCAATGATCATAGGTTAGGGGCTAATGAAGCACCACCGGCAATTATCTCAGTGTTTTTAGGTGAGCAGCTTACAAAAATACTTAATGATATTGAAAATGGCATCATAACAAAAGCTACCAATGAAGCTATTATTGATTTAGGGCTTTCAACTCTACCGGTACTCAGCAAAGATAATACTGACCGTAACCGTACCTCACCATTTGCATTTACTGGCAACAAGTTTGAATTCAGGGCTGTTGGGTCCTCTCAGTCTATTGCATTTCCTGTTACTATCCTGAATACTATTGTTGCTGAAAGCCTGGATATACTGGCAGATAAAATTGAAACCAAAAGTGGTGATGTACGTCAGGCAGCAATTGATGTGATCCGTGATGAGATTAAGAAAATAAAACCTGTTCTTTTCATGGGCGACAATTACTCAAGAGAATGGGAAGAGGAAGCAGCACGAAGAGGCTTGCCTAACAAAAAAGTAACAGTAGAGTCATTGCCTGATTTAGTTACAAAAAAAGCCATAACGTTGTTTCAGAGCTATAATGTATTATCACCTGTTGAACTTGAAGCACGGTATACTATACGCCTTGAGCGCTATATAAAAGAAATGGACATTGAAGCAAAGACTATGCTTGATATGGTACGCACCAGAATTATACCTGCAACCATGCGGTATCAAAGTTCAGTTGCTTCATCATGTTTGCGGATAATTGACCTGCTTGGAGAAAAAGCACCGGTTGATGATCAGAAAAAAATGTGTGCAACAATAACCGCACTCAACAATGATGTAATAAAAGAAGCCAGTAAGCTGGATGAGCTCATTGAAAAAGCCAGCACTATCCATGATGAACTTGAAAAAGCAAAATTCTATGCCTATACCATAAAAGAACAGATGGGGAAACTACGAGCCGAAGCCGATATGCTGGAAACTCATACAAGTGACAATCTGTGGCCATTCCCACGATTCTGGGAGATGCTGTTTATATCATAAAGATTTGCTGGAATGGATGTATTTCCTGGGGATGTCCCAAAAGTCGTTTCGATACAAATTTTGCAACGCCATTGAGTAATTTTGCCAGGTTTTGTGGCAAAATTGTATTAAATGAGCGCGTATTACGATACATTGTCTGTAAAATTTACTCAACGACCTCTTTTGGGACAGCCCCAATTATCTAATACAGCACATATTTTTTATTTTTTCTGTCAATAAGCTGCACATATTTATACCGGTCACCTGACAGTGCAGTGTCAAGCAAACGGTATCCTTCTTTCTGGCATCTGTCACATGCATCAAGCGGTATTTCAATACCCAGACATAATGGATTAACGGTTGAAGTTGTTTCAATTTTTAGTACTCCGCGGCATTCTTCGCACACCATGATTGATTCTAACTGCATCTCACGGATATTATCAGTGTCATAATAAATTTCTTTTTTACGCACATCGTAATTGCCTGGCATAAGTTTAAATGAAGGCTTTTTACATTCTTCATACCGCTTCATTACCTGATCGCAAACCCGTTTTATGTATTTAGTTATTTCCTTATCCTGAGTAAGGTCTTTTTGCGAATAATCAGGCTCATGCACATATGAATAATCCAGCCCTGCCATGGCAAGTGTTATGCCCAGATTGACGTATGGTAATGCTCCCTGAATGGAATACCCGCCTTCAAGTACTGCAATATCAGCATTGAGCATTTCAGTTAATTTAGCATACCCCAGTGCAGAAAAGTTCATGTTGGTGATAGGGTCCGAGTAATGGTTGTCCTGCCCTGCGGAATTAATTATAAGATCAGGCTTAAAATCTTTTAAAATGGGAAGCACCACACGCTCCATTGCTATTAAAAATCCTTCGTCAGAGGTGTTAGGTGGTAGTGGAATATTAATGGTGGTGCCCAGAGCATTTGGTCCACCTAACTCATGGATGGCGCCGGTTCCCGGATACAATGTACGTCCATCCTGATGCATGGATATATACAGTACATCCCTGTCATGCCAGTAAATATCCTGAGTGCCGTCGCCATGATGACAATCAGTGTCCACAATAGCAATTTTTTTTACAGGATAGTGTTCACGAATATACTCCACCATCACTGCTTCAATGTTGATGTTGCAAAAACCCCGTGCTCCGTGGACAACTTTCATGGCATGATGTCCCGGCGGGCGCACCAGTGCAAATGATTTGTTTACAATGTTATCCATTACCAGCGTTGCAGCCTTTATGGTGCCACCTGCCGAAATTAAATGCGATTCTGTGGTCACCTTTGATACGTCAGGAAAGCAGAAATGGGTGCGCATGATATCATTAAGACTTGCAATATCAGGTTTGTACTGATAAATGCCGTCAATATCAAATACGCCTTCTTCATTCAACTGGTCAAGGGTGTATAATAACCGTTCCTCACGCTCAGGGTGCAGCGGGTGTATTGCCCAGTCAAAGGCCGGAAAGAATACAATACCCAGTGTTGATTTTGCTTTCATATCTTGAGTATATCCCTGCATTGATGTAAAATACCCGGTTTAACCTGGCAGTGAACACGGATGTTCTTGCCAGTAGTTTCAAATCCTTCTACCATGTTGAATGAATACACCTGCAAAATTTCAATTTCACGTTCACGTTCATCAACACCTATTGATTCCAGATACTGCATCATGTAGTTAGTTGCATCTTCTATGGCATTATCAACATCATACTCTTGCGGAATGCGGATATTAACATTAAGGTTTGGCACAAGTAACCTGCAGCGTTGAGTATCAGCAAAAAGCTCAATATCAACGGTGGTGCGTGCAACAGCTGCACCAATAGCATTGGCCACTTCGGCGTACTGTGGCACCTTGACGTTCCAGCCAAACCGTTGCGTGATGTGATGTGCAAGTGTCTTGGCAGGACCGCCAATAAGATAGATAGTTTTTGGTTTCAGCACTTTACCTTTAAGGAATTCATGAATGGTATAGACCGGCCGTGAATTAACCTCATCAATCATTGCCATAACTTCATTGTATATAATATCAAGGGCATAGGTAATTGCCTGCTGTGCTATATTATGTGATGATATTCCTGATTTTTTTTCAAGAGCGTACATACCCTCATGGGAGCGCCCAGTATCCTTTAAATTTATTGTGCCTATAACATTGAGTGCATCAATAATTGTTGGGTTTTGTCCACCTTCTGCCATTGACATGCCTAAACGCTGTGGACCGGCAGTAACAGTATTACCGTCAATCTTTATTGCTGAATCACCACCAATACCAATTGACTTTGTTTTAAGTGAACGTACTAATGTATTATGCGTGTTTAATCGTATACCGTCTTTTTCAATTAATGGAGCACCATCGGCAAAGATGGCAATATCACATGAGGTGCCGCCAATATCAAGCATCACTGCATCTTCGGTGATGTTGCACAGTGCCATGGTGCCAATAACACTTGCAGCAGGTCCGGATAAAATTGATTCCACAGGTATAGTGCGAGATACATGCAGCGGAATGGTACCGCCATCGGCTTTAAGTATATTAACAGGAGCTATCACCCCCAGTTCCCTTAAGACTTCTTCAATGGCGTATGAAAATTTATTATACAGGCGCCACACGGCAGCATTATAGTATGCTGTTGCAATACGTCGCGGGAAATTAAGATTGCCAGATAACGTGTGTCCTACACTGATAAAATCTGCGTCGTCAAGTTTTTGTTGTATATACTGTTCATGAACAGGATTGCGGGTTGAAAATTTTGAAACAACTGCAAATACCTTGATGCCTTTTTTGCGGCATTTTTTTGTGGCTTTTTCAAGCTGATTAAGATTAAGCAGAGTGATTTCAGTGCCTCTGTGGTCAATCTGACCGTCGATGACATAGTAATGGTTTCCCATTGAATAGATAGCCGGATTAATACCAGGGCCGCCTGATACCAGTACGCCAACTTCTTCACATTTGTTTTCAATGATTGCATTGGTGGTGAGTGTAGTGCTTAAGTTGACTCGCTTAATATGTGACGGGTCAATACCCGTTAAAATATTTTTAAAGGCCTGATTAATACATTCAAGAAGGTTATGTGGTGTAGTAACAACTTTAGTGTGAGCCACCACACCCGATTTGTCAATGATAACTGCGTCAGTATGTGTTCCGCCTACATCTAATCCTAAGTACATAATTATCACCAGCTACCTGAGGCTCCACCGCCGCCAAAGCTACCGCCACCACCACTGAAACTACCACCAGAGGAAAATCCACCACTTGAAAATCCCCCGCCCGAAGAAAATCCACCACCACCGGTCGGCATGGATGCAATGATGATTCCACCAATAAATCCAACAAAAGCCAGTAAAACAAGTGCAGGTACTCCAAACCCAAAAAATGCACCAATTATGGGAAGTACAATAGCGCCCAGAATCCCGCTCATTAAGCGTCCTAAAGCACTTATAAACATCATGACTATAAAGGCAATCCACATAAAAGCACCATAATCAGGAGCAGATTTTTGAGGCTTTAAACTGCTTGCATCAAATTTTCCCTTTACAATATCAATGATGGCATCAACGGCTTTTGTAATGCCTGCGTCGTAGTCGCCATTTTTAAATTCGGGGATTATAATATAATCAACAATTCTTCCTGCAAGAAGATCCGTTAACGTTTCTTCTAAGCCTTTGCCAACCTCAATGCGCACCTTGCGGTTATCGCGTGCAACTAAAATAATGACACCATTGTCAAGCCCCTTTTGTCCAATCTTCCAGGTATTTGCCAAACGTATGGAATAAGACTCAATATCCTCATTGCCAATTGAAGGAACAGTTGCCACAACCACCTGCGTTGAATCATCTTTTTCCAGTTGTGTTAATTTTGCCTCTAATTCAGTTCTGGTTGTGGGTGAAAGTATATCTGCATAGTCATTGACGTGTGCCTGTAAAGGCGGTATGGGAGCTAACTCCTGAGCGTACGCAGTGGCACTTACACACACCGCACACAGTACTGTGAAAACCCATTTCATTAATTGTCACCAACAATTATATTTTTAAGCTCATCAACATCATCAGGTTTATACGGATACTCTTTTGCAAGCCTGTTGCCAATAGTTTCAATGGTTGCACACAGCGCAGAAATAAATTGCTTTTGTTTTATGCCGGTAATGATGTGTTTTACGCATGTTTCCCAGAATTCAGGTTCAATTTTTTTATGGGCATCTTCATCGGCAAGTATCCATACCTTTTTTTCAAGAAGCGTTATATATACAAGCACGCCGTTTTTATCGGCTGTTTTATACAGGCCATTTTTGTAAAATGCGGTTATGGCAGCTTCACGCACTTCTGCATCAACTTCACGCGGGTTTAAGAAAAGGCGTGTTAAAAAAACGCTTCTGGCGATAGTAACCTTGAACACAATAAACAGCAGACTAAAAAAAACAATAAATATCCACAGATTGTCTTTGTGAAAGTAGAAAAGCGGCGCAATGTAGTGGGTCAGTGCAATCGCCAGAGGTAGCGACAGTACCGCAGATGCATATATTCGTGTAAGCGGATAATGATAGCTTGCATTGACAATCATGGGGACAATTTCGGCTGATGTCAGCTTTTCAGCTTTTTTAACGGCATCAATGATGCACTGGGCATCAGCCTGCGATAGTATTTTAGAAACAAGATCTTTCATTGGTAACTATCGCCTATTCAAAAGAAACTTTGGGAGCAGTTTTAGCGCCCTCTTCAGCCTTGAAGTATTCCTTGCGCTCTAAGTGAAGCAGGAGGCTGTTGGTTATGTTGTACGGAAAAATTCTGATTGATGAATTGAATTCCTTAACCGCTTCGTTATACCGCTGGCGAGCCACATTGATGCGGTTTTCAGTTCCTTCAAGCTGATGCATCAGGTCAGTGAAGTGCGCGTCGGCTTTTAAATTTGGGTAGCGCTCAATTACCACCATGAGTCGTGCCAGTGCGCTTGAAAGCTCGCCCTGCGCTGCCTGAAATTTTGCAATGGCTTCAGGGTTGCTCAGGTCTTTGGGCGATAGTTGAACGGAAGTAGCCTTTGCCCGCGCTTCAATGACAGCCTGTAGTGTAGTCTTTTCGTGCGCGGCATATCCCTTAACAGTGGCAACCAGGTTTGGGATAAGGTCAGCCCTTCGTTGCAGTGCCGATTCTAAATCGCCATACGCTTTGAATACCTCTTCTTCCTGCATCTGAAGTTTGTTATATCCGCATCCCGTAAAGGAAAATAGCGACAATGCAATAATAACAGGTAAAATATAGGAAATTTTTTTCATAAGCCCTCCTGGTGGGGAAAGATAAACCGCTGATTTGCGTAAAATTAAAATATACACTTAAAACAAAAAGGTGTCAAGAATAAAAAATATCCCACAGAGAGCACAGAATGCAGAGGAAAAGAGGGGTATCTCCGTACAAAAATTATACTTGCAAATATAATAATGTATAATTACGTTATAGAACAAATACATAATGCAAAATATATTTGAAGATAGATTCAGATTAAAAATGTAGGAATGAGCAAATAATGAAACAAAGTAGTGTTGAAGAAAGAAAAATATTACTTGATGCGGAATTAAAGAAAATAGTAGAAGTTCTTAAACAGGAATATGATCCTGAAAAGATAATACTTTTTGGTTCATTATTAGATGGAAACATCCATGAATATAGTGATATTGATTTATTGATAATAAAAAAAACTTCAAAACGCCCTATAGACAGGATACTTGAAGTTGCACAAATTATAAATCCATCATTGGGGGTTGATTTATTTGTCTATACTCCAGAAGAATTTGACACACTTGTAAATGAAAAATATACTTTTTTTGCCAATATTTTAAAAAATAGCAAAATTCTTTATGAAAAAAGAAACAGCAGAGTGGATTAGTATAGCCAGTGAGGAATTAATGGCTGCAAAACATCTGGAAAAACTGAATTTGCACAGGATGGTGTGTTATCATTGTCAGCAATGTGTTGAAAAAGCTTTGAAAGCATTCTTAGTGGAAAAAGATAAAGAATTCCAAAGAACACATAATATTCTTGATTTGAAAAATATGGTAGTAGCATCAGGTGTTGATATTCCATTAACCAATGATGAAGCTGTTTTTTTTAAAGAATAATATACTATAAAATCCTTGCTCTCATCGTGATGGAATGAAAATGCATCACATAGGGAGCGCAAAGAAAAAAAATAAAAAAATTTTAAATTTTTCAATATAAAAGCGTTTATATATATAAACACGATTATGGAATGGATGGAATTAATACAGGTGGAGTTATGCTTTCTTGCTTATGTGATTATTGTATAGTGCTAAAAAGATAATGCTACACCTGTTATGCTTGACATTTCATAATAATCGTGATATCATTAGATCTGGAAGGAGATAAAAAAATGAGCATGCATCTTTCGGCTGATGTGTATGAGATTTTTGAAAAGGCTTTTCAGGGCAAAAATGAAGCAAAAAAGGTAATGTATGCAATTGAAGAGGCAATTGTGAGTACAGTGCATGACACATGGTACAAAACAAAGGAAGAGTTAAAAATAGAAGTTTTAAGCTTCTATGCCACTAAGGATGATTTACTGAAGGTGCGTACTGAACTGCTTGCCGAAATGAAAAAAGACAAGGCAGAGATTTTAGGGATAATGAAACAGGATAAGGCGGAGCTATCAGGTATAATAGAACAGAACAAAGCTGAACTTTTAGGGATAATGAAGCAGGATAAGGCGGAGCTATCAGGTATAATAGAACAGAACAAAGCTGAACTTTTAGGGATAATGAAGCAGGATAAAGCAGAGCTATTAGGAAAGTTGGAAGCATTATATGAAAAGACAGAAAGAGACAAATCTGAACTTTTAGGAATAATGAAGCAGGATAAGGCAGAGCTTTTAGGGATAATGAAACAGGACAAGGCTGAGCTACTAGGGATAATAGAACAGAACAAAGCTGAGCTTTTAGGTAAATTTGATGCACTATTTCAGAAAACAGAGAAAGACAAAGCTGAATTGTTAGGCATAATGAAACAGGATAAAGCTGAATTTGCTCTAAAGCTAGAGAAATTGGATAAAAAATTCAGTATGTATTTTGCGGTGATGATGTTTGCCATTATATTCCTGAATCAAAATGCGCTTGAGTTTCTTGCTAAGATTTTAGGATTAATACGGTAAAAGAAATATTACGCCGAGAGCACAGAATGCAGAGGAAAAGAGGGGTCAGAGCCTCATTAAAAAACCGTACGGTCATACTGAACTATTTTTAAAAATACATAAAAAAGTGTTGCCATATAATTGTTTTTTTGCACTTTTATTAGTATATTGCTGTAATTAATACATATATAATATTCTTACTATTATATGTGTACCAGTTCTTTTTTATAATTGTGACGCTTTGTACCATAGCCCCTGCCTTTTGTACATCATAAGCTATAGAGACAAAACTGTTGTTATTTTCGTATAATGGTATAACAAAGTGAGCACTCACTTTTAAAGCTTAAAAAGCAGAGAGCAAAGGTACACTACTCACTATCACTACTGGAGGAAAGCCATGAAACGTCATATACTAACCTTTTTAATAACACTTCTTGTTGCGGCACTGTTTGCCTGCAGCTATGAAAACACAGCTACCGTAACCATTGATACTGGCATACGCCAGCAGGCACAGCTAAGCTGGTTTGACAGAGTGCTTGCATTTTTTAGCCTTGCACAACCGCTGCAGGCGGATCCTGTACCGGGAACAGTATATGTGTATT
>JARYLT010000097.1 GCA_029907515.1 Spirochaetota bacterium
AGATTTCTCCTCACTGCGTTCGTCGAAATGACAATGTGAAACTAAGATTTCTCCTTACTGCATTCGTCGAAATGACAATGTGAAAGTAAGATTTCTCCTCACTGCGCTCGTCGAAATGACAATGTGAAACTAAGATTTCTCCTTATATAATATCGGCAAAAGCTGATGGTTGTCAACAATTATTGCCTAGTTACTATCGCCCCATTTAATCTTTGCAATGCATGCATCCATGTTGGGAACCAGCACATCGTTCTGGATGCGGCCACGTAAGGGAGTTGCCCTGTATTCTTTTATAAGTACAGGATTGCCTGAGGCACTCTGGGGATACTGTGCATATTCAACCACAAACAAAGGGGTATTGTATTTGCATGCAGTTTTTGCCGCTTCAAAACTTCCAGCACTGTTTCCTGTTTCAATGATGATGAGTGCATCAACCATCGCTGCAATCAGGCTGTTGCGTTTATATGAATTGTGCAGGGCATAGTCTTCCTGAGGATTGAATGGCGAAATAAAAAGCCACTGGGACATATTAACGGTATTTTTCAATACATCCGGTATAGTGAGTGCATTCATTCCCATGGGCAGGACCGCAATGGTGTTGCCACCCGCTTCTACAGCACCACGATGTGCCATGGTTTGGGGACCTTTTGCAAGGCCGCTTACTACAGTAACGGAATGCTGAGCGGCAATAGCTGCGGCATGAAACGCAATATGATATCCCCGCTCACTGGCGTTGTGATCGGATAATATTGCAACCTTTCTTGATTTAATGATATCAGTATTGCCCATGTAATACAACACAGGTGGTGGATAATCAACATTCTTAAGTATTTTTTCAGGATAGCGGCTGTCAAAAAAAAGGACTGGATCAATGTTTCTATCAATTAAATCTTCATATTCATTTTCAATTTTTTCGATAGTTACTGCAATTTTTGCAATAAGCTGGCTTAATTCTATTGATAGGCCTGTTTCATGAGCTATCGCCTTTGGGTCTAGCTCAACAATATCATACAGTGATAGATGTAGATTAGAGAGTGCTTCGTGAATTGCCTTCAGAGAAGCAATCCCTACACCTTCAATGCGTGATAGTGCAATCCATAATTTTGTATCGTTCATAGCGTTGTATAGTATTATCCAATATTCTGAGCGATTGTGATTGTATGATGTATTAAATCAACTAAATTTTATGTGGGCATAATGGTATTTACAAAACCTAATGTTTAAAGTGCGGAATTTAATTTTTCTTGTAAAAAAAAATCATATATACCTTCTTGAAGCTAGTATTGCATGTGACATCTACTTTAAAGGTTTCATTATGTATACGATTAATTTTAATTTGTATTGTAGTTCATCCTTAATTTGCATGTGAGATGGTAAAAAATAGCAAATTATGCTTGCAATTTCCTTTTGCGTGATGATATCCATATCCAGTTGTTTATATAAGGGTAGGGTAATATATTTTTATTTTGCTATATTATTTTGCTATTGAGGTAATGCACATGAAATTCAAGTACAAGGGATTATTAGTTATTGCAGTTATCCTGTGTTTCTTGACGCTGGTGTATCCACAAAAGAGCAATATAAACAATATTATATGGTTGGTAAAACCACAATTTGATGATGCCTGGTCTTTCAAGGAAGACATGGTTACAGTTAAAAAAGAAGGGAAATGGGGGTATATCAATAAGGAAGGCAAATTTAGTATTGAGCCTCAGTTTGATAATGCCTGGAATTTTAGCGAAGATGTAGCTGCTGTTAAGAAGGGGGGTAAGTGGGGATTTATCAATAAACAAGGCATATTTGTTATACAACCTCAGTTTGACTGGGCATCCTCTTTCAGAGGTGAGGTAGCTGCAGTTAAAAAAGATGGTAAATATGGTTATATCAATAAGGCTGGCATATTTGTTATCGAACCTAAATTTGATGATGTTGATTATTTTAGTGAAGATGTAGCAGGCATTAAACTGGATGGAAAGTGGGGCTATATTAACAAAGAGGGGACATTTGTTATTGAGCCTCAGTTTGATAGAGTTCGTTATTTTAGAGAAGGAGTAGCTCCTGTTAAAGTGGATGAGGAATGGGGTTTTATTTCAAAGGAAGGTGATTTTATAGTAGAACCGCAGTACGATGAAGCTTATGAATTTTGCGAAGGGTTGGCACCGGTTAAAACAGGAGATAAATGGGGCTATATAGACAAAGAAGGAAAATTTATAATTGAGCCTCAATTTGATGATGCGTGGTGGGATTTTAGTGAAGGCCTGGCAAGGATTAAAAAGAATGGAAAATTTGGTTATATCAACAAAGAAGGAAACATTGTGATTGAACCTCAACTTGATGGAGCTTATGATTTTAGCGAAGGATTGGCTCCTGTTAAAGTGAATGGTAAATGGGGATTTATGACAAAAGAAAAAATATTTGTCTTGAATCCACAATTTGATGATGTTAGGGGTTTTAATGAAAGCATAGCTTTAATTAAACAGAATGGTAAGTGGGGTTTTGTTAAAAATCCACTAACTGCAAAAGGAAAAATTGAAAATTATGAAAAAGCAGGAACACTTATAGGTACAATTTTTTCTATAAGTGGTAATGAAGTAATTGTAGCTGGTAAAATAGCTGAGAAAGTTAGAATATTTGATAAACTGTGCACATTTAGTGGTGAAAAGATGATAGTGCTGAGGGCCGATTTCCCCATGATGACAACTTCAAAATGCAGGGTGATAAGCGGTCCAATAAAGGATTTACAAAAAGGGATGAAAGTATATTTATATAGTCGTAAGGAAAATTAAAAAAAATAGGAGAATAAAATTAAGCAAAGATATTTTTTTTGTTATTTAAAAAGTCAGAATTACTTATAACATTTTGTATTGAATACTATTTTTAATGGAGGGTAAAGTCACTATGAAAAAAATAGTATTATATGTAGCTATTATTATTTCAGCACTTATAACCTTTAATGCTTATTCACAGGAGTATCTTGCTACTGGCATCATGCCATTTACATCTTCAAGTAAAAATCAATCAGAAATCGTTGTGTCACAGTTATCAAAGATTCTTCAAGAATATCAGTTTATTCGATTGATAGAACGATCGCAGATGCAAAAATTGATTGGTGAAATTGAATTCTCTCAGTCGGGGTTGGTCAATGAACAGTCCGCATTGCAACAGGGTAAAATTTTAGGCATCAAGGTTATGATTTTTGGAACTATCGACAACAATAATACTGTAAGTGCCCGAGCTGTGTATACCGAAACTAGCCGAGTTATTGCATCATCAATGCAATCATCCCAGAATATTGCCTTACTGGGGAAAGAACTTGCCTATGGCATTGAAAGCTTTTTGGCTCGTGAAAATTTAAAGAAAATGCGAAATGACAGTCCTGATATTAAACTTGATTTCTGGATTGAAACCAAAGATGGTAAACGAATAAACCCAAACGATGGTTTGAAAATTGGGCAATCAGTAAAGTTTAAGTTCAGGGCAAATAAATCGGGATATGTTACCATTGTTGATATTCAGCCAACAGGTGAGGTTGTTATTTTGTTTCCCAATCAGTTTAACATGAATAATTATATTACTGCTGATACAGTATACTCTATTCCTTCAGAAACTGATGGGTTTGAGTTAACGGTTACAGAACCAGCAGGTGAGGATACCATTACGTTATTTTTTACTGAAAAAAAAGTGGACTGGCTGGATATGAAAAAGTTACAGGGTGAAGGCTTTCAGAGTGTGGAGCCTGCTGAACGTTTTGCTGTAACGAGAGGATTTTCAGTAACTGCAACACAGCTTAATACTAAGCAATGGGAAAGTGTTGTTATTAATGTTTTAGTGAAAAAATAAGAGGTATTAGTATGAAAAGTATCAAACCGGGGAGGATGACTTCATTTCAGGGTTTTGTAGGTTCAATTATTGCTATTGTGTTTGGTATATTCTGGTTGTTTCTTGTAACTTCTTTTATGTTTGAAAATGAAGATATTCCACAAGCTATTTTTTTTGCGTTTGCATTTTTTGGTGTTGTTTTTATTGTTATAGGCATTGTGAATGCGGTTGTTGAATATAAGAATGCGTTTAGCAAAAACCGTTACTCGTTATTAGATGTTGTCGATAGTTCTGAAGAACATGACCCATTCCATTTTAAAAATAATACTGCTACAATAAATACCATAAACTACTGCCCACACTGTGGTGCATCAATTCAAAAAGAGTATAACTTTTGCCCAGGTTGTGGGACGAAATTAAAATAATTTTAGAATAGGGGTTTTTATGACACAAAAAATAACAGTTGAAAAGAAAGGACACATATTACTGATCGGGCTAAACCGCCCTGAAAAGCGCAACGCTTTTGACGTAGATATGTACTGGGACCTGGCAAAAGCGTATGGCACCCTGGATGCTGATGATGAATTGCGCTGCGGTGTTTTGTTTGCCCATGGCGAACATTTCACCGGAGGGCTTGACCTGGTACAATGGGTTGAGCCGTTTTCCAGGGGGGAGTATCCCGCACTTCCTTCGGACAGCAAGGATCCATTTGGCATCGATGAGGATAATAGGGTATCAAAGCCAATTGTTGCTGCAGTGCAGGGTATATGCTTTACAGTGGGATGGGAGCTTATGCTTGCAACTGATGTGCGTGTTGCAGCTACTAATGTGCGCTTGGCTCAGATTGAGGTAAAGAGAGGTATTTATCCTGTTGGCGGTGCAACGGTAAGGCTTTTTGAGGAGATAGGCTGGGGCAATGCCATGCGGTATTTACTCACCGGAGATGAGATGAATGCACAGGAAGCCTACCGCCTTGGGCTGGTACAGGAACTGGTTGAGCCGGGAAAGCAGTTAGAGCGTGCAATTGAAATTGCTGAAGTTATAGCCAAACAGGCACCATTGGGGGTCAGAGCCATATTACGTTCGGCACGGCTATCTCGTGTGGAAGGGGCTAAAGCAGCACTGGCACGTTTACTCCCTGACCTTTTGCCAATAATGAAAAGTGAGGATGCACAGGAAGGGGTCAAAGCTTTTATTGAGCGCCGCGAAGCTAACTTTAAGGGGAGATAGTTATATTTATATAATAGGATAATCGGGAATTGTGGGTTGCCCCATTAATGCTCTTACTATATAGTATGCTATTGTTATAGTATAGCCTAATTTAAGACCTGTACTAATTAAAAATCCAATAAATGTCATACACGCTGCTTTCAGGGCTATCCATGCATCACTTTGAGCCATAAGCTCACCAATAAATGCCCCAATAAAAGGGCCAATAATAATGCCAATGAATGGTAATAAAATGCTGCCCACAATAAGCCCAATCATTGATCCTATCACTCCTTTTTTTGAGCCACCAAAGCGGTTAACAATCCATGATGGCAAAATGTAATCCAGCACAGTCAGTATTGCGGCGATAGTTCCTGCAATCAGCAAAAAGGTGAAGCTGAAAGTAGCAAAACCGCTGAAATTACAAAGAATAAGTGCAAAAAAGCTGAGTGGTGGGCCAGGAAGTATTGGAAATACTGAACCCAGAATACCACCAATAGCACATAGTATTGCCATTATTATTAAAACTAATTCCATTTACATTGTTCCATTAGATGAGGTTTGATTTATGAACAGGGATGCAGGTATATTGCATCCCTGTATCTTTATTTTTTACCACTCGTCACTTTGCCTGTCTACATATTTTTCTCGGACTATAGCTGTAATATCGTCAATATAGAAGTAATTCCAGGCAGGCAGGCGTTCTAAGGTGCTTGGATTGTAGAGTATCTTTACAATTTCTATGTTTCTTTTCTGTGCTAAATATTTGTCTTCCTGTGCTATCTCGTCGGTAATGGGAACTGATAATTTACGCCATCCTAAAAAGTTTAATTTACCAAGTACAAGACGTTTGATGTTGCCATTTGCATCCTTAACTAAAATTGAAAGCTCCCCGGAAAAATTCTTTCCGTATACCCACATGTTTATGTATTTGCAATATTTATCGATAATCAAAGGTTTAGCTGGTATAATTGTTAATACTGAACCACTTTTAGCAAAAACCTTTACGCCCAGATACCGTTTTGAATTTTGCACAGGAGCTGGGTAATCTGTTCGCATGGATACTCCTGCTTTTTCATCCTTTACCACGCGTAAACTAATATTTTTATCAGTATAATCTGTTGTTTCAAAATCTTCTATAATAACTTCTTTATATACCTGGTCGCTTAGCTGTTTTTCCTGTTCTAAAACCTTCTGCGCTTCTTTAGCTTTTTCATCCTGTGCATAAAGAATGCCAATTGAACAGCATAACAGTAATGATACACATCCATATATAATCTTCTTCATACTGTAAATGACCTCCTTGATAATTTTTGCTTATTTTGCCTCATTATATGGATTTATCAATGTAATGTCAACAGAAAATATTTCGCTATTTCATAAAACACAGTTTTAATCAATTTGTATTTCAGCATATACGCCAAAGTGATCCGATAAATGTATGCCATCGTAAATTGTGTCACAGCAAATTTTTGAATTAATTATTTTATCAGGTGATATTGATTTATTAACAATAATATAATCTATACGCTTTGGCTCAAGTTCATGTATCTTGCTTACGTGTGTATACAGTGATTCAAAATTTTTATTGGTATCTACTTTATAATATTTTTGTATATTAAGATTTTTTAATGGATTCCATGTGTACATATCTGTATTACTATGGTGTATATGAGTATCACGGAATCCCTGTTGTAAAAAATATTGCATTTCCGGGCTGTCAGGCGTTGCATTGAAATCACCCATAACGATGAGTGGTGCATGTTCAGGAACTATCGCTTTGCAATATTCTGCCATGAGCTTTGCTTCATTTTTACGCCATGTATTATCTGCTTCAAGCTTTTTGATAGCCTCCTGGTATTCAACATCTGTATATCCAAATTTTTGCTGTAATTCTTTCAATAACATCCTGCTGTGTGGTGTATCAAAAGGGGAAGCATGCCAGTGGGTGACAGCAACATACACCGGTTTGGTATTGACTATCACCCTGCCAATCAGTACCTGTGTGGCATCTTCAGTATGGAATGAAAAGTAATTGGTAATAATTCCTCCACCGGAAAGTTGTTTGTGTCCAACTTGCTGTAGCTGTAATCCTTTGCGGGCAAGGATAGCATCACCTTCTTTTAAGTTTACAGGAATGCCACATCTTCCAATCTTAAGACCTGCTACGCCAACATGGTAAATATAGTCGTAATTAATATCGTTTGCAAGCCGTTTAACATAATCGGGTAAAAAGTTTGCTTCATTAATAGCTATTATATCAGGATTGTATCTGGCTATTTCTTTCAGGAATGCCTGATACCGTTTTTCACGTAAATCAGGGCTTTCATACTCACCCATTTTAAATGTACCAATATAATCAAGCCCAGACCACACATTAATGGTCATGCATTTTAAGGTATTAGTTTTTAAGCCTTCAAGTGTATGTTGTTTTTTACATGAAATCGCAGTAAT
This sequence comes from Spirochaetota bacterium, assembly GCA_029907515.1. Lineage (GTDB taxonomy): Bacteria > Spirochaetota > UBA4802 > UBA4802 > UB4802 > UBA4802. Next base: position 7,483 of record JARYLT010000097.1, read on the forward strand.
CATAGCAGCCACCATTGTTAGTATAATGAAGTAAAATGAAATCTTTTTTAAAAACATGGCAACCTCCATCAGGCACTATAATTTATTGATACTATCCCAGCATGTGCAAAAATACACTCATTAAAGCTCTTCTCAGTACAAGGCAAAGGTTTAGCGCAAAATAACTATTAGCTTTACCTTAAGCTGAGTTCCAATGAAATTAAATTGAAAGAGCTATACATAGAACAAGAAATTCATAGCCTTTGGCCCAGGATGACAATAACTATCGCATTTAATGTAATAATGAATAATAATGATTTCTTCATTTTAATAATGTCAATTACATTTCAGAAATAGATTCCCGATAACTATCGCCCATAAACTGGTAACAAAATTGTTGATTGAATTTCAAAAAGCGATAGTTTAAGTAAATACATTAATTTAAGTTGACTAATGTATCATTGCCGGTACACACTATACATGTCATATGAATGGGTTAGCTTTTAAAATATTAAGAGGAAGGTTGTTTAGCTGATAACTGTTTTACAATGAAACGGATATCATTACATAGATTATACATGAAATATAGCGGATTACGAAGAACCATACATCTGATATCAATTAGTGTTTTTGTTGTTTTTTTAATGAGCACGTGCACTTTAGCAGGTAATAATTTTGATTGGTTCTGGTTTGTGTATGAAAAAGGTGAGTATTATAGCAGTACGTATACAGTATACCGGCCATTATACCTGAAAAACACCTACCATGATTCTTCATTCACAGCTTCGTTAATGCCGGTACTATACTGGAAATATACCACACAACGCCAGCATACTGAAAAAGGCGTGTTTGGATTCTATGAATCTGTTGATTACTGGGGTCCACAACATTACGAAAATGATACAGGTATCTTTCCAATCCTTCTGTATGGTACTTCAACTGATGAAAAAGACAGATATGTGCATGTGTGGCCATTTGGTGGTACCATTAAAGGTAAGCTTGCAACCGATTCAATCACAACATATATTTTTCCAGGTGTAGCATTATTCTTTTTGTATCCAGCATCATCGTATTATATTCTTGCAGTATATTTAGTTGCATCACTGGTTCCAGTTTATGTTCATTATACCAGTAAGGATTATAATGCCCATGGTATTTTGTGGCCACTTATTCAGTGGGGCAAAAGCCCTGTTCGTGATGATATACGTGTTATGCCAGTATATGCTCATAGTAAAAAGAAAGGTTTTTATGATACGTATTCATACGGGCTTTTATACAATGTGCGCAAGGAATATATTGGCAATGACACCATGCACACTGTTTTTTTTGTCCCTTTGTATGCACGGCGGTGGCTTGAATCAGGCAAGGCCCAAAGCTCTTCGCTACTATGGCCTTTCTTTTCATGGGGTTACAATGATAAACATGGTAATCTTGAAATAAATTTTCCATGGCCATTTGTTCAGATCCGTGATTGTGATGATCCATTTATTTATAAGCGCATATATTTTCCATTCTATGGGAAATATATTGAAAGCAATAAAACCACTTTTTTTATTACGCCCCTTTACTTTGTGCTTGAAAAACAAGCAACCGGGTATGAATCTCAGTATTCCATTTATGGGATTCTTTTCTGGTATTTTAAAAGGGATTATGATAAAGAGCACCAGCGGTATGGAAAGCACTGGCGTTTTTATAAGTTGTGGCCATTGTTTCATTATGAGTACAATGACAGAGGCGATAGCTCATTTGCACTTCTTTCCATAATGCCTTTCAGGGATGAAGAAGGTTATGAACGCCTGTATCAACCGTTTTTCAGTATTATTGAGTATTCCAGGCAGTCTAATGGAGACAGGCGCTTTGGGCTACTTTTACGGACATATTTTCAGAGCTGGAATGATAATTATTTTGCAATGAAGATTCCATTCATTATTTCATATAGTGAAAAAAATAATGCAATGAATCATATATCATTGCTGCTGTCATTTTTCAGCTATACAAACGATGATACGGTACAGGAATTGTGTATTGGCTGGATACCTGTATATAGAAATGTCAAAGATAAAAAAGCCTACGAAGCCAGAATGAAAAAATTGGCTTCAGTACGGAATGCAGAAGGTAGTCCATTAATGCAGGATTTAAGCTATTTATATGGAAGTACATTGCCAGGCGCAACGGTATATTCATTACGATTTTAATATATTTGTTATTTGAATTGTTATAAAAATGTTTAAAGGCGATAGTTAATATAGATAAGACTTTTTGGGACCTGAATATGGTAGAAAAAATTAAACATACTATTATTAATTTTATTCGCGATATTGGCGCAAACACACTGAATATTATTGCAATGATGGGATATTGCATGTTGCTTTTTTTAGAAGTTGTGTATTATTCTAAAGCAGCGTTTGAAAAGCGCCGTGAAATTTTAAAACAGATGTACTATGCTGGAGTAAAAACGTTTATTGTAGTATCAATAGTTGCACTTTTTACAGGAATGATACTTGCTCTTCAAACAGGGCTTGAATTAAAACCTTATCAACAGCAGGCTCTGGTTGGTAACATTATTATTGCAACGCTAACACGGGAAATGGCACCTTTTGTGACAGCAATTATCCTGATTGCTGCAGTTGGTTCAACCATGGCTGCTGAAATTGGCACCATGACAGTTTCTGAAGAGATTGATGCTCTGGAGATGATGGCAATAAGCCCTGTAAAATTTTTGGTTATGCCACGGGTTATTGCTCTGGCCATTATGTTACCTATTGCTACAATTTATACAAATCTGCTGGGCAGCATTGGTGGTGGTATTGTTGCATACTTTCAGCTTGATGTAAGTTTTGATGTATATTATACTCACATTCTTGATTCATTGCATTTTAAGGCTACCTATGTTGGTCTTTTAAAAGCGCTTGTATTTGGCATGATGGTTTCTACCATCAGCTGTGCTAATGGACTCAGGGCAACCAATGGAGCGTTGGGTGTTGGGAAGGCAACCAGAAATTCAGTTGTATCATCTTTCCTTATGGTACTTATTGTGGGGTACTATATTACAGCTCTTTTTTATGGAAAATAAAATTCTATAGCCATCGAAATGTATACATTATGATTGAATTTAGAAATGTAACCAAAATACTCAGTGGGACAAAGGTTCTCAATAACTTGAGTTTCAAAATAGAAAAAGGTGAAACGTTTGTTATCATTGGGCGTTCAGGTACGGGTAAAACAGTAACATTAAAGCATATTGCAGGACTACTTGAGCCCGATAGTGGGCAGATTTTAGTTGGTGGTGAACAAATGAACGGTATCAGCAAAAGCCAGCGAGATAGATTGCGGGAAAAAATTGGATTTGTTTTTCAATCAGGAGCGTTGATTAACTGGATGACCGTTGAGGAAAATATAGCCCTTCCACTCATTGAGCATAAATTGTACCCGCCAGATGAAATTAAAAGGATAGTAGAGGAGAAGATGGATTTATTGCAACTCACCTCTGCCCGGGATAAGATGCCGGCTGAAATAAGTGGTGGGATGAAAAAACGTGCAAGTCTGGCACGGGTTCTTGTACGGAATCCAGAAATCATTTTGTACGATGAGCCAACATCTGGACTGGATCCGGTGATGTCAAGTTTGATCAATACTATAATAAATCAATTGAAAAAAGATTATACAATAACACAGGTTGTTGTTACTCATGATATGGATAGTGCTTATGCAGTTGGTGACAGAATTGCGATGCTGTATGATGGGAAAATTATTCAATGTGATGAGCCTGATGGAATACGGAACACCGATAACCCCATTGTACGGCAGTTTATTTCAGGTTCCTTGGAAGGTCCTATTGATGTGTTATGATTATAATATTATTTGGAGGGTGATATGAAACAGGAAATAGCAGTTGGGATAATAGTTATTATAGCTCTTACCGTGTTGGGCTATTTTACTATTATAATGAGTGGTGAAATCTTTGAAACTCATACATATTACCCAATGACAGTTGTGTTTAAAGATGTTGAAGGTTTATCAGCGGATGATAAAGTGCGGGTTAATGGGGTATTGTCGGGATACGTCGATACGGTAAAATTAATAGACAATAATGTAATTGTAACGTTGCGGTTATATAACCATTTTACGCTGTATGAAAATTATGAAATTATGGTACGCAATGAAACTGCTCTTGCTGGTAAGTATGTAAGCATCAATCCAGGAGCACCAATGGATGAAAATGGCAAACAATATGCGGTTATAACCACCAGGGATAACCTTATTGGGACATCAGTGCCTGACCCTTTTACCATGCTTTCGCGTCTTATTGCTGATAACAGGGGAAATGTTAATGCCACTGTTAAGAATTTGCGTGATATAACTGATAAAATCAATTCAGGCAAAGGAACGCTTGGCAAAATAATTAATGAAGATACCGTTCATGGGCAGGCAACTGATTTAATCAAACAATTGCAGGATACCATTGAAGATACCCGTGAACAGGCACCAATCACAAGCTTCCTGCGTGCTGCATTAACAGCTTTTTAATACTATTGTTACAATCACGTTAAATTTTTCACTACCAATAAAAAAATTATTGGAATTTTTCTTGCACCAAACTCATTGTTCTGAAGTTTTAATGGTTATTTTAATAAATTTTGATACATTTTGATAAAATGTATGTATACACCACTACATAGAAAGGAATGTTTGCATGCCCAGGCGCAATGATATTAAAAAAATTTTGATAGTTGGATCAGGACCCATTGTTATAGGGCAGGCGTGTGAATTTGATTATTCAGGCTCACAGGCCTGTAAAGCTTTGCGTGAAGAAGGTTATGAGATAGTTCTGGTAAATTCAAACCCTGCTACCATAATGACTGACCCTGATATGGCTGACAAAACATATATTGAACCAATAACCCATGATATTGTAGCACGCATTATTGAAAAGGAAAGACCTGATGCATTGTTACCTACCGTTGGTGGGCAGACTGCCCTGAATATTGCTGTCCAGCTTCATGAAAGCGGAGTATTACAACAATACGGTGTTGAACTGATTGGTGCAAAGATTGATGCTATAAAAAAAGCTGAAGACCGGGATCTCTTTAAAAAGGCTATGCTTGATATTGGGCTTCAGGTGCCAAATTCGGCGCTGGCATCTTCAATTGATGAAGCTTTGAAAGTACTGGAAACCATTCCACTTCCCATTATTATCAGGCCCGCGTTTACATTGGGTGGTACAGGTGGCAATATTGTATATAATCAGGAAGACTTTGTTGAACTGGTACGAAAAGGGCTTGATGAATCGCCCATAAGCCAGGTATTACTGGAGGAATCTGTCATTGGGTGGAAAGAGTTTGAGTTAGAGGTCATGCGTGACCTTAAAGATAATGTGGTCATTATATGTTCCATTGAAAATTTTGATCCTATGGGCATTCACACCGGCGATTCCATAACTATCGCCCCCCAGCAAACCCTGACCGATAAAGAATATCAAAATTTAAGGGATATGGCTATCAAGATAATCCGTGAGATTGGTGTGGAAACCGGCGGTTCAAATATTCAGTTTGCGGTTAATCCCAAAGATGGCAGGGTGATGGTTATTGAGATGAATCCCCGTGTCAGCCGAAGTTCTGCATTGGCGTCAAAGGCAACGGGCTTTCCCATTGCAAAGATTGCTGCAAAGTTGGCTGTGGGGCTTACCCTTGATGAAATAGCAAACGATATTACCCGTGAAACGCCAGCATGCTTTGAACCTACCATTGATTACGTTGTTACCAAGATTCCACGATGGGCATTTGAAAAGTTTGAAGGTGCTGACACAACGCTTGGCACCCAGATGAAATCGGTGGGCGAGGCAATGGCAATTGGTCGTACCTTCAAAGAATCATTTCAGAAAGCGCTACGTTCGCTGGAGATTGATCGCTATGGGTTTGGTTCGGATGGCAATTTAAAACTTGATGCTCTTGTTGATGCAATACCTGAGCGGCAACGAAATGACATCATTGAACAGAATTTGCGTATTCCCAGGGAACAAAGAGTCTTTTATATAAAGAAAGCATTGGAGCTTGATTGGAGTGTTGAAAAAATTCATGAATTAACATCAATAGACCCGTGGTTTTTACATCAACTCAAAGAACTGGTTGAAGCAGAGCGTGAATTTGTTGCACAGGCTAAACAGGGTTTGCAAAAAGAAAACATACTCAAAATGAAACAATTGGGTTACTCTGACAGGCAACTTGCATTTTTAATCCATAAAGATGAACTCAAGACATTGTATGAACGGGGGCTTGATGCACAGAAGGATTATTCAAAGCGGCTGAATGAACTTGAAGACAGTATCAGGAGGTTTAGATTTGAGCAGGCGATAGTTCCTGGGTACCGGCTGGTTGACACCTGCGGTGGTGAATTTGAAGCCTATACCCCCTATTATTATTCTTCGTATGATGATGAGGATGAAGCTAAGCACACAACAAAACGCAAGGTCATGATATTGGGTGGTGGCCCAAACCGTATTGGGCAGGGCATAGAGTTTGACTACTGCTGCTGTCATGCTTCTTATGCTCTGCGGGCTAATGGCTATGAAACCATCATGGTCAACTCCAACCCGGAAACCGTATCCACGGACTACGACACCTCAGACCGGCTTTACTTTGAACCCCTGACCAAAGAGGATGTGCTGAATATTATTGAAGCGGAAAATCCT
>JARYLT010000098.1:0-4962 GCA_029907515.1 Spirochaetota bacterium
AGGATGATAACAAATGAAATTCAATACATAAGCAAAGCAACTGAAGCTATCAAAGCTATACGAAAAGGAATTACTGAAACATTTAATGTTCTTAAAGATACAGTTGACTTTACTAACGAGTTAAATATTAAAAATAAGGATATTAAAACAAAATTGGAATCTTTTAAAGAGTTATCAGGCTCAGTATATAATTTTTCCATGGAACAGAAAGTTACTCTTGATGAATTAACGAAAGCTGTAAATGCAATCATAGATATAAGCCAGAAAGCACTGGAAAGTGCAGAATTTGTTCAGGGATTTTCACGTATTCTCGATTTAAGTGCTAAAGAATTAAGTGAAAGTATAGGATATGCAACAAATGGTTTAAAACAATCTGAGAACAATGATGATTAATAAAAATTAACTGAAAATTTTTTCAGTAATAATTTCTAAAAATACTTTTTAGTGTAACGTAACGTGTTATATAATACTGTCCCCGAAATACTCAAGGTTAATAACGCATTTCCAGCCTTTAAAGAAGTTAATGAATGAATATTGTAATTTTTTTTACAGAAAATATTTTAATTTGTTGCTAAAATAATAAAAATTATTTATATTTAGTATTAAATATATACTATTCATTTCTTCAAATAAGGTTGTAGTTTATATGCTTAATAAGGAGGGTGATAATGCCTACCTATGAATATGTCTGTACCTCTTGTAATGATAAATTTGAAATGTTTCAGTCTATTAAGGATGAACCAGTAAAAACCTGTTCAAAATGCGGGGGAGAAGTTAGGCGTTTAATTGGATCTGGTGCAGGAATTATCTTCAAAGGTTCTGGTTTTTATGTAACAGATTATAAAAATAATGGCAACGGCAAAACTTCAAAATCAACTTCTACAGAGCCAGCTTGTGCAACCTGTGAATCAGGTTCATGCACAGCAGATTTGGATTAAACTAAATAAAAAGAGTATATATCTACTGCAGAATGCAGTGGGTATGTACTCAATATATAGTATTATTTTTTCATCATCAGGTTTCTTTTCTGTCGATAGAGGGTATGAAGATACTTCTCTATAGCTATAATTCCTGATGACGGTATAATCTCACCATTTATTTTTTTTCCAACAAGTGAATCACATAACTCTTTAATTGCATCATACGAACGAATTACAACAGGTGAAACTAAAATATATTCTATATCGGGTATCAATAATTTTTGGCTGCGATGCGGATACAGCACTCTACGGGCATTATATATTGGTATAACAATTTTTAAACCGGTATCCCTCAGTTCTTCTATTATCTCACTTACCTGTGTTTCGTTTTCATCGGTTATATCCATAACTTCAGATAATGCAATTATATTTCTGTTTATTGAACTTATAGTATCATAAAGGTTTCTTGCCTGCTTGCTTAGTTGATGTACTGGTGACGAAAATACCTGTGCCTGTGTAATTGGCTTAATTATTTTTTTTCTTCTAAACAGAGAAAGTATTGTTTCTATAATACGTGAAATCAATGATTTCTTTTGCTTAATTTCTTTATTAAGCGGTATTTGAGTTGATATTTCAGCTTCTTTCTTTTGATTTTTATAATCATCAAGAATTTTTTGCAAAATTTCTTTTTGTTCTTGATTTAAAGTAAGATCATCAATGTTGTCAGTAATGAATGTCTCTGCAATTTTAATGAGAATATTATAATTCCTTTTCAGCTTTTCTTTTTCAAGATAGCCAAGCTTTTCAAACTTTTCCTTTTGATAATACATTAATTGATTTAAATCTGAAAGGTAATTTATAAATACAGGACCATCAACATAATACCATTGATCAGTTTCTGAATCGTTGTATACTATTATTTTTGCAGTTTTCCTATAATTCGATTCACGCCACTTCCCAATCAGGGAATCATTAATTTCTGGTATTGTGCTTATTATATCATCCTGTAAGCATATTTTATGCTCTCGTATAACTGTTACAATATCATTATTAAATGCATCTACTGGATCAAGTAATGAATCAACTTTTAATAAACAATTTCTGAATGCCTGTAAATTCTTTACTTCAGCCAGATCACTTTCTGATAGTAATGAAGCCAGATCATCTATTAGCACATTGAAAATATAGTCTAACTTGGCATCACGATAATCACTGAAATCATACGATATAATACCAAACTTCTTTAATCTACGCAATATCATATCTGCATGCTGGGCTATGATGTTTTTCAAGGTTTTAAAATTTAGTGTTGATTTAACAGCCTGATAATTGTCTGCATGGAAACAATAATCCTCAGCTAATTCAATATGGTTTTTATCTATAGTAAAATGTTTGAAGGTAAAAATTGAATTGCCTAATTCTTGTTTTATTATTCTGTTGAGGTCATTTTTATTTATTGATTTTTTTATAAGCTTTGAAAGATTAAATAAACGATATTGTTTTAAAAGTGTTAGCAAATTCTGTTTAGAAATTTCATCCCGAATTGACTGTAAGCGATTAAATTCCTCATCTTGAATATCTACACAATACTCTTCTTTTTCATTGATATCAAGCTTCTTTGTCTTCTCGTCCACAGAAAAACTGAATGTAATAAGTTTTTTTACATGATCAGGATAAGAATTGAGCAACTGTGTAATTAAATAATTTATTTGATTATTTCTTGATGTTGTAAAAGGGATTGGAATATTTCGTGAAGATTGCAAAAATTGCATTGTTGCCATTTCCCGTTTGCCATCAGGGAGCGATAGCTCTTGCATCCTAACTATTTCTGCCAGAATATCATATACATATGATTCTTTAGCAAGTAGCCCCTGAATAAAAGGAAAACGCTGTGCTTTATTATCAATACTCATAGTATAATATAAGCATCTGTAATTTTAAATTAGTCATAATTTACCCATATCATCTCAAAATATAATATAATGGAAATAAGTAAAGTATTTTATTAAGTTAATTTTCCCTGTAAAAAAGAGATAATTGAATCTTGTTCCACGGTCATCTGATCCCCTGTGGACATATCTTTTATAGTTGCACAATTATTTGCCAGTTCATCTTCACCAAAAATTAATGAAAATCTGGCATTTTCACGGTCAGCCCGCTTAAACTGTGTTTTAAATCCTTTTGCAGCAGGATCAAAATCACATGAGATGTTATTCTTACGTAATTCTTCTGCTATCTGGATAACAACAGGTAATGCATTGTCGCCAGAATATACAATATACACATCCAGGTGTTCTGTTACTGATAACTGTTCAAGCAATAATTCTATGCGTTCAATTCCTGCTGCAAATCCAACAGCGGGAGTAGGTTTTCCACCAAACAACTCAACTAAATTATTATATCGGCCTCCAGCTGCAAAAGCATTTTGACCACCCAATTTTGTAGTAACAAATTCAAATGTTGTTTTAGTATAATAATCCAGACCCCGTACCAGAAGAGGATCATGAATATAGTGAATGGAATGTTTTTCAAGAAAATTGCTGGTTTGGCTAAAGTGTTCTTTACATGATTGACATAAAAATTGTGTGATTTTTGGTGCATCCTTTTTTAATGCTATGCATCCTTCAACTTTACAATCCAGTAATCGCAATGGATTTGTACGTAACCGTTTTTTACAATCTTCACAAAGCTCATGATCATGTGCAGAGTAATATGTAAACAACTCATCAACATATGGCTTGCGACAATCAGGGCAGCCTATAGAATTAATCAGCAAATTATATTCTGTTATTCCCAATCTTTGAGCTATCGTATTCATTAATGATATAACCTCAAAATCATACCATGGGTTATCGCTGCCAAAAACTTCAGCTCCAAACTGGTTAAACTGGCGCAGTCTACCTTTCTGGGGTCGTTCTGCCCTGAACATTGGCCCGTAATAAAAAAACTTACATAAAGCTAATCTATTATATTCTCCGTTTTCTACGTAAGCACGTACCATGGAAGCAGTCCCTTCAGGTCGCAAGGTCAAACTTCTTCCACCACGGTCTTCAAATGTAAACATCTCTTTGGTTACAATATCGGTGCCATCACCAATACCACGCGCAAAAACTTCTGTATATTCCATTATAGGAAGAATAACCTCACGGTAATTATACAATTTGAATACTTCCTTAGCGGTATTAATAATGTGATTAAATTTTGGTGTCCTGTCAGGAAATATATCTTCTATACCAGGTGGCTTTTGAATCATTACAGTTTCCTCCACAAAAATCTAAAAATGTATTAAAGTCGTTTGCGTAAAATTGCCCATTGACCTAAAGGTTTGTCAAATATAATTGTTGCTATGGTATTGGGTTGTGCCATCGATACTGATGCATCATCTACTATAATGTCTACTACTCTCACAGTTTCATCGTGTATGTGGTTATGTACAATAGGATATATTGCCTGGTAACTATCGCCCTTGTATATGGGATTAAATACTTTAACAAGATTTTTTTGCTGATCAACACAATATCCCATAAACAATGTTTTTTTAATATAGGGTACGCCATCAAATGTTTGGTTGTTGAATTCGTTAAAAAGGTCTTCGGTATATGGCCTGTGACTGACCAGGTCAAGTTCATTAAGCCAGAAGTCCCTATACCGGTTACTATCGCCACCATTTAAAAATGTATTAATTGCGTGCCTGTATATACGCGTTACATTGGCTGTATAGTACAGTGATTTCATTCTGCCTTCTATTTTAAATGCGTTTACACCTGCGTTAATATAATCAGGTAACTTATTAATTAAACATAAATCCTTTGAGGAAAGAATTTCAGTACCGTGGGCATATTCAATGATGTCTAAATGATTACCGGGCCGTTTTTCTTCAACCAGTGAATACTTCCATCGACAGGGATGTGAACAGTTTCCCTGATTGGCATCACGACCTGAAAGATAGCGGCTGAGCAAACACCTACCCGAATACGAAATGCACAGTGCTCCATGGCAAAAAATTTCCAGTTCAATATCAGTGTGCTCACGTATTTGTTTA
>JARYLT010000098.1:4972-13969 GCA_029907515.1 Spirochaetota bacterium
AATTTCTTCAAGAGTGGTCTCACGCGCAAGTACAATACGTGATATTCCATGGCTTGCCCAGAATTTTACTGCCAGATGATTTAACGTTGACATCTGCGTTGAAAGGTGCAGGGGAACATTGAGATGCTCTTTGACAAGTAAAGACATACCCGGATCAGAAATCATGATTGCATCAAATGGAATATGTTTTATATGCTGAATATATTCTGTAACAACAGGTATATCCGACTCATGCAAAAAAGCATTCAGTAAAAAGATTGCCTTTACATTATGAGTGTGGGCATACGCTACCGCCTGTTCTATTTCAGGTATTGAAAAATTTTTTGTGGTTGCTCTCAGATTATATTGCTGACCTCCAAAATAAACAGCATGTGCACCATAGTGTACTGCTGCCTGCAATTTTTCAAAATTGCCAGCAGGTGCAACCAGTTCAATATTGTTGCCTATCTTTAAAGCCATTCCTTATACCTTTTTGATAAAAATCAACAGCCCTGTTATGCTCAGATAACGTTTTTGAAAAATAGTGCGAACCATCATTCCTGGAAACAAAAAACAGATATGGCACCTGTGCCGGATTTAACGCAGCAAGTATTGATCGTTTCCCTGGATTGCATATTGGCGTTGGTGGTAATCCCGTATATTTATAGGTATTATACGGAGTATCTGAATCTAAATCATCATAGGTAAGCCGTTTACCAAATTTTTTCAGTCCATACTGTATGGTGGAATCGCAATCCAATTTCATTTTTAATTTAAGCCTGTTATAAAATACTGCAGCAATAAGAATACGCTCGCTGTTAATCTTTGCTTCTTTTTCAACTAACGATGCTACAGTCAGTATTTGATGAAGGTTTGAATACTGTACCTCTATTGATTCCTGAATATCATGAATCACTTTTTTTGTCTGGTTTACCAGGCGAATTATTATATCACGGGGATCGGTATTCTCAGGTATTACGTACGTATCAGGAAATAAATATCCTTCAGCACTTGGCGCACGTATTCCTAAAGATGCTAAAAATGATGGTGACTGAGCCCAGTATAAAAAATCACCTTCTGTACAGATATCATTTGCGGCCAATACTCTGGCAATATCATAAATGGTGTATCCTTCAGGGATTGTAATCTTTTTAGTTACAAATTTACCTCTGGTTAATTTTATCAATATTGAAAAGCTTGATTCGCCATCATAGATGCGATAGTTACCTGCTTTGACATCAGTAGCATTTACAATGCGTCCCATGATGTAGAAAAACGATGCGCTCTTTATAATGTTTTTAGATTTAAGGGAATATGCAACCTGGTAGAGGTTCATACCTGGTTTTACAGTAATAATTTCTCCATGCATATTTCGTGGTACACTGTTAAAAAACCAGAATACTATAGCGAAAATAATAAATAGAATAACTAACGATAGTACAGATGCTTTTATTTCTTTCATTGTTTTCCTGATTTGCACCAAAATAAATATTTTGTTGACTTTACAAGCTAAGTTGCTATCTAATAACTTTTGTTTTTACTATTACTATTTTATCAATTAAAAAACTAATGTGCAGAAAAAATATCGCTATACTACTTTTTCTTTTCTGTTGTGTTGTTCTTTACGGTCAAGAACCAGTAAAGCTGCAGCAGAAGAATGCTATCTATTACAATAAAAAAGGCTGGGAAAGCTTAGAAACTGGCAATGCATACTCTGCAATTGTTGCATTTCAAAGTGCCCTTGCCCAAAATCCTAAATATAAAGAAGCATTATTAGGATTGGGATACGCATACCTGTACACGGAAGGCTATACTGAATCAGTAAAATTATTTGATGCAGTGCTGAAACGGTATCCCAATAATGAACAGGCACTACTGGGAATAGCAAAAGCATATACTGGTTTAGGCCGCTATCGTGAAGCAATGAAAATATACGATACCTTAAATGAGCTATCGTACACCAATAATGAGTCACGCTATGGTATGGCATACCTTTATTATAAAATGGGTAAGCTTTTGTGGTCAAAACGCATGCTTAACCAAATTTTACAAAATGATCCCTATTACTACGATGCACTGCTACTATACGCTGATATTAAGGCAAAAGACAGGCGCTTTGATGACGCCATTGAACTGGTAAAAAAAGCCATAAATGCAAAAGAAACATACTCTGACGCTTTTGTCAAATTAGCTGAGCTAATGTATCTTAAATATTATTATTCTGGCAATAAAGCTTATTTACAACAGGCAGTTGATGAATTACAGAAAGCGTTAATCATAAACAAAACACACCTGCAGGCAAATCGCGATATGGGTTATTTGCTGTATGTTCAGGGGGATTATCAAAATTCAATTTCGTATTATGAGGCGATAGTAACTCATTATCCGCACATTGCCAGCAATGAAATTTTGTATAACGTGGGCTTAATGTATGAATACAAGGGCGATATTAACCAGTCTCTAACAAATTACCAGAAGGCACTGTCAAAAGACAACCTGAACAGCCTTGTTGCAATGAAGATGCGACAAATTTGCTTACTGGAACACGTTAAGATAGGAAACCCTGTTAGAATACAGAGCAGCAATGACGATTTTACCTCATCACAGGAACTACGTAAAAAAGGATTTCCTGATTTATCCATGTTGTTTGTCCGTTTATCATTGGCACTCAATCCCAATAATACCACCGCACGTCAGGAGTTAATGCGTATATATGAAACTATGGGCTATTTTGAGTTTTACTATGATGAAATAAAAAAAATGCATACATTAAACCCCACACAAAAAACACAGGATATGATGAGTATTGCCGTCATGAAGCGAAGGGACAAGCTGTTTTTCCGTTTAGGCTACGATAAAGAAGAATTGCCCCGAGATGTTCCACTGGTGCTGGTGCTTGATTTTACACCTACTGTTGCCGTACCTGCATTTGCCGATGCGGGAGCTGTAATAGCCAATTCAATCAACTTTGCCATGGGGCAATATGGACGATACGGAAATTTTCCTTTATCGCAAAGGCAGGCAATTACTAAAGAGTTTCCTTCAAATAATTTAGATGACATTTTAAGAGTACTCAATGATAAAATTAATGCTAATGAACTTCCCACTATATCATATACAGTATATGGAGAATATACACTTTCAGGCAGATATATTGAAGTCAATGCAAAATTGGTGGATGTAAAAACAGGAGTAGTGATAGCACAGTATAATGAATCAGATAATACAAAATATTCTTTACCAACAGTATCACTTAATATAGCCAAAAAATTGTATACCACCATACCATATTGGGGTAAAATTTTGTCTTATTCTGATGATATGGTAGTCATAAATTTGGGAAGTATTGACGGTATTGAAACAGATAGTATGCTTGAAACATTTGTTGATAATGATGACACTATTGATTCAGAAAAACCACGAAAAAAAGTAATATTACAGGTGAAGGAAGTTGATACTAGGGTTCTTTTAGCCAAACCTCTTAACCCCAAAGATATTGACCTGCTTTCAAAAGACCAGGAAGTGTATCCTGTTTCAAAACGTCATGCAAAACAGATACAATAGTAATAAACTATTATAATAAAAAATCACACATCATTTTTTCACTATATATTATTCAATTTAGTGTATAAAAAATTTATATAATGAAATATACTAATAAATCTTGACATATAAAATGCAATTTATACCATTGTGCACAAATGGGTTTATTCTAATTTTTTTGCATAAAATTTTATAAAAGGGAGTGGGACTATGAAGATAGCTGTCTTAGTTAAGCAGGTTCCAGATATGGAATCTAAATTCAAAATTATTGGCGACAGTAAGATCGACGAATCCCAGATTGCTTTCAAGATGAATGATTTTGATGAATATGCTGTTGAGGCTGCGCTGCAATTGAAAGAGAAATTTGGTGGTGAAGTAATTATCATTTCAGCAGGCCCCGAGCGAGCATCAAAAGAAATTCGTCAGGCATTTGCAATGGGCGGCGACTGGGGTATCCAGATTCAGGATGAGCAGGTTGATGCAGGTGACAATTTTGTAGTTGCATCAGCACTGTGCAAAGCTGTTGAAAGCTTAGGCGGTGTTGACCTTTTACTGACCGGAGTTCAGGCCGAAGATGACCAGGCAGCAGTCACTGGTGTTATGATTGCTGATATGCTTGGGATGCCACACTGTACAAATGTTGTTAAAATTGAAGTTGGTGGCGATGGCAAATCAATGACCGTTAACCGTGAGCTTGAAGGTGGATTAAATGAAGTACTTGAGATGGCCATGCCTGCAGTTCTTACAATTCAGTCAGGTATTAATCAGCCACGGTATCCAACCCTTCCTGGTATTATGAAAGCTAAGAAGAAAAGACTTGATGTCAAGAAGGCTGCAGATCTTGGAGTATCTGCTGTTGGTGATGCTGGTTCAATGACAAAATTTGTTAAGATGTTCTTCCCGGTATCAGACCACAAGGCAGAAATTATTGAAGGTGAACCAAAAACTGCTGCTGCCAAGCTTGTAGAAAAATTACGCAATGAAGCAAAAGTGATATAAGGGGGTACACAATGGCACGTATATTAGTAATAGCAGAACAGAGAAACGGAAAGATAAGCGATGCTACATTAGAACTTTGCAAAGCAGCTAAAGCGCTGGCATCTGCAATGGGTGCATCCCCTGCTGCTGCAGTATTTTATAAAGATGACAGTTTGGCAAAGGAAGTTGCACAGTATATTCCAGAAGTATTTGCAGTAGTAGATCCTAAACTTGAAGTTTATAGTGCTGATACGTATGTTGCTGCTGCTAAGGCAGTGGTAGAAGCACAGGATGTAAAGGGTGTGTTAGTACCCCATACATACGATGGTACAGATTATGCCGCTAAATTGGCATTGAATTTAGGATGTGGCATAGTTACAAACTGCAACAAATTTGAAGTTCAGGGTAGCGATGTTGTGTTTACACGAAACACCTACAATGGCAAAATACAGGAACAGCGATCAGTTAAAACTGATAAGTTTGTTGCTACCTTTGAAAAAGGTGCTTTTGAAAAAGAAGCTGCAGGTGGTGCAGGTTCGGTAACTGTAGTATCGGCTTCAATTCCTGAACCAAGAAGAAAATTTAAACAGTTTGTTGAAACAATGGCTGGCTCAGTTGACATTACACAGGCCAAAATCATTGTATCCGGTGGACGTGGAACAAAGGAAAAGGATAAATTTAACGATATCATTGTTAATTTTGCAAAGAAGTTAGGTGGCGAATATGCTGCATCTCGTCCAGTTATTGATGCTGGTTGGACAGACGCTGCGCGTCAGGTAGGACAGTCAGGAAAAACTGTTTCTCCCGATCTTTATATAGCTTGCGGTATTTCAGGTGCTATCCAGCACGTAGCTGGTATGAAAGGTTCCAAGGTTATCGTTGCTATCAACAAGGACCCTGAAGCACCTATTTTTAACATTGCTACCTATGGTATCGTGGGAGATCTTTTTGAAGTTATCCCTGCGATTATGGAACAGCTGTAATTTAAGAGGAAATTATAATAAAAAAGGCACGGCTCATCAACCGTGCCTTTTTTATTTATATGCTCATACCAGTGTTAAAGAATAATTTTAAAGTTGCTGCAAAACCAAAATCCCTTGAATTATTTAAACCTTTTGCAAATTCATTTTGAAAATATACATTGCCTAAATTAAATCCAATAAAAAGGCTTGCTGCAGCCTCGCCTTCAGTAAAACGTTTACCCAATGCACTGCTTGACTGGGCAGATGCAAATTCGCCTCCAACACCTATGATACCAATATTATTGATATCATAAAATAACCCGCCATGTCCACCAAAGCTATGCTCCCTATCATTTTTACTATAGGTTAATTCATATACTGGATGAATAACAACAATGAAATTTGAAATATAAAAAAGGTTAGGAATAGAAAAATGTGCCATGTTTTCATCAATATCAACACCTGTATGATGCTCTGCAACTAAATCCATAAAATAATTTCCATTGTTTGAACGGATTGTATTAAATACACCTCTTACTGACCATGATTCTAGAGAATATTTGTTTTCTGCACGTGTGGTTTCTGCCTGAGTTAAGCCAAACTGAACTGAAACTCTTTCTGCCAATCCATAATACATACTGTAATTGGTAAAATATGAATCCTGATCGGGAGCATCAGTATCGTTGAATGAATATTCACCCAATGCATCTGCTGCAAAAAAACCAGTTGGATATACCATAGATTTATGGTGTAAGAATAAAAAAGTATCAAAACATGCATACCCTGGCTGTACCAAAAAATTAGATACTGCCATAATGGCAACAAGAATAATTAAAAAACGCTTAAACATAAAACATCCTCCTTTAAATAATAATATTAAATGTATACTATTATTAATTTTATAGCACATTTTGTCAATATTATTTTATTTATATATTTATAAACTAATATCTACATTTTAGTATTATTAAATAATAATTCTTTTGTTTTTATGTGTATAGTAAAATAATGGTCAATAAACAATAACGTATGGAAAAGTAGTTTTTGTATATCTGAAGCATTATATTTATTTGTTTCTATTTCTATAAATTTTTTACCCAGAATTTCATGAACTAATGGAACTGTTGCCTTAAATATAAATGCATTATGCGGTGCACATTGATTGCAATACGCAGCAAGCTGATATTCAGTTAAATACAGGTCATCAATAATTTCTTTATGGCACACGGAACAATGGAAATAATCTGGCATAATACCTGATAGTTTTAGATAATGAATAATAAATGAAAGGGCAAGAAAAGTAAATGCAGTGGTTTTATGTAATGTTTCGATAGCTCCTTTTAAAAGCCTGTATATTGTTATATTGGGATCATTGTGGCCAGTGGTTTTTTCAACAACCTCAAGCAACAAAAAAAGCGTAATCATTGCCTGATAATTATCCCTTATGGTTACCGTATCCACTAAAAGCGAAAATTCCTTTACATGAAACATTGCCTTTTGATCATTGTAATAGTATACAAGTTGAACAATACTTCCAGGTTCTATTGCAGCCTGACTGCGTCGCTTTGTTTTTTTTATTCCTTTAAATATAAATGTTCGTTTCCCATGGTTTTGCGTATAGATAATATCTGCAACATCTGCTTCCAGAACTGGAATTTTTTTTAATATTATTCCTTCTGATTTAATGATTTCCATTGAATTTTAATTGGTATCAGAATTTTTTTGCGGAGTTACTGTGACAATAATCCTGCCAATGCGAGTTCCTTGTATATCTTTAATTTTGAATGTTATATTATTATATTTTATTTGTTCGTCTTTCTTTGGAATCTTTCCAAAAAGGTCAAAAACAAACCCTCCTATTGTATCAAATTCCTGATCAGGTATAGTGCAACCGGTGTGTTCATTAAAATCTGATATTGATAATCGTGAATCAACATCCCATGTATTTTTTGAAATTGTCTGTATCTCAGGAATCTCATCCTCATCAAATTCATCCCGAATTTCGCCAACGATTTCTTCAAGGATATCTTCAAGTGTTACAATTCCAGCAACACCACCATATTCGTCAACAACTATCGCCAGATGTAAATTTTGTTTCTGAAACTGTAGCAGCAGTTCATCTAAAGTCATTGTTTCAGGTACAAAATATGGCTTGTGTAAAAGCTTCTTTATATTGAATTTCATTCGCCTGTCGATAATAAATGGCATAAGGTCTTTAACATACAAAATGCCAGTAATATTGTCGATAGTTCCTGAATATACAGGTATCCGCGAATGACCTTCGTCAATAACACGTTTTACCAGTTCCTTTAACTGGATAGAATCCTCAACAGCATTGATATCAACTCGGGGTATCATTACTTCCCTTACATTTTTGGTGGAAAGGCTTAAAATGCCCTGAATCATCTCCTGTTTCTGAATGGCTAACTTATCAACTGGAACAGATATATTTTTTTTATGTATAAATTTGAAGAATTTTTGTTTTAATAAAGATACCGCATCATTATTATTAGTTTTTTTGGGCTTTTGCTCATCCGAAGCCATAGTAAATAGTATTGTTTTACCTCCTTTTTTTGTGATACTGCATAGTATTAATGTGATTGGCAAATTGTCAATTTGATTTTTACCATGTGAATAGTTCCCATAAATAACAGGATTTTTTTGTTATAAAATACACTTGACAATAAACGGTATTTCTTTTTTTTAGACATCAAAAGATTACTTTATTATTTTAATTGTTTTAACATTCTGAATTAAAATTTATAAAAAGGAGTGGCTCTATGGATAGTATGCTTTTTTGGATTGCCCCTGTCGGGTCGATCATTGCCCTTTTATTTGCCTACATCTTCTATAAAATGATTATGAAAGCAGATAAAGGAAATGAAACAATGGTCGAGATTGCACAGGCTGTACGCGAAGGGGCTTTTGCTTATCTTAATCAACAGTACAAGGTGGTCTCTTTGGTATTCGTGATCCTGGTAATTTTATTGTCTATTCTTGCGTATTATGGGATCCAGAATCCATTTGTACCTTTTGCATTCTTAACTGGTGGTTTCTTCTCTGGTTTGTGCGGTTTTCTTGGCATGAACACTGCAACCAATGCTTCATCCAGAACAGCTCAGGGTGCCAGAGAATCACTGAACAGAGGTTTACAGGTAGCTTTCAGATCCGGTGCAGTTATGGGTCTTGTTGTAGTTGGGTTTGGTTTGCTGGATATTTCATTATGGTACATTATTTTAAACTGGATCTACGACAACAATATCATGGGATTTAGCCAGGAGTTGGCTGAAAAAATGGGACTTTTGACTGCTGGACAGTCATTTGATGTATCGCTTATTACTAATGAAGCCTTCAAACATGGCAAACTTGTTGAAATTACCACAACAATGATCACATTTGGTTTAGGTGCTTCAACTCAGGCTCTCTTTGCCCGTGTTGGTGGTGGTATTTACACAAAAGCTGCAGACGTTGGAGCTGACTTAGTTGGCAAAGTAGAAGCAGGTATCCCTGAAGACGACCCACGTAATCCTGCAAC
>JARYLT010000099.1 GCA_029907515.1 Spirochaetota bacterium
AGACTACCAAAAATACCCTTTTTTTTAATACTTATAGAAAACAAAAGCAGCCAGCCCATCATACTTAAAGAGATTGCAATAATATATGGCAAAACCCGCTCCCCAATGTTGACCAATGATGAATGTAAAAGCTATCTTTCTTCACCTGCATATGGTTTTATAAATGTTGATGCGATAATAACTCCACAGCGATTGCTTACGTATTCAGGCAAAGTGCAAAACATTGATTTTTCAAGCGACGTTATTCCATGTACATTGCCTTTCATACCATCAAGGGATATACACTGCATGGTAGTAGCAGGTAAATGGATACCTGTGCAAGAACGCCAGTTTACCGTTGAAATTACAATAAAGTCTCCTGATAATGAAAAAATAGTTGATTGTACATTTGTACGTAAAGAATATAGGACAAAAGGCAATCACTTTTTAGTTCCAGGTGGGAGGAATGATTAATGAAATTTGATGAATCAGTCATTAACAAAGTATGTGAATTAGCACGTTTAGAGCTAACCGCTAAAGAAAAGCAGGAATTCACCACACAGCTTGAAGACATTATCCGCTATGTTGAAAAGATAAATGAGCTTAACACAGCCAGTATACAGCCTGCTGATCACATTGTTCCATTATCCAATGTGTTTAGAGAAGACATTGCTAAAGAATCATTGCCAGTAGAAGACGTTGAACATATTGCACCACAATTTGAAAAAAGCCATTTTGTTGTACCTCGCATTATTGAGGAGATAGAATGAACAGGCTTTTTATAGCATTACCCATTGACGAAGGAATTATCCAGAATTTAAAACCCGTATATGCTACGCTTTCGCAGTACGATGATGTCCTAAAAGTTGTTGAACCTTCGTTATATCATTTAACATTGAAATTTATTGGGGAATGTGAAGGCAATGTTGCACGGGCAATTGAATCTGAATTTGCATCATTACGTTTCACCATCCCACCCCTACCCTATGTAGTAAAAAGTATAGGAATGTTTCCAAACAGTAAAAATCCATCGGTTATATGGACAGCAATAGAAACCAATCAGAAATCCATCAATGAACTTGTTACCTGCATTCAGAATTTTACAAAAAAATACGGCATTAAGGAAGAAGACCGTCCTTTTGTGCCACACCTGACGCTTGCCCGCATACGAAAGGGTCGTAAGCTCACCGAAACAATTCACAAACGCCTGCAAACATTTGCCACACAGGAGTTTGGTAGTGCAACGTTTCCCCGTGTAATACTTTTTTCATCCAAGCTTACCCCGCAGGGCCCTGTGTATACAGAGTTACAGGAAATTAATTTTGCGTAAACGTAACCTTGAGAATAGATTTCACCATAAAATAGCTTCTTGAGGAATCCCGAATTATTGAAATACCAGGATACTATCAGTTAAAAGTTTAGATTCATACTTTTATAAATTCAGTAACCTCATAGCAAGGAAGTATTTTTCTATCTGTCATCGTATTCTGAGGACATGTCAGCGGACTAAAAATCTACCCTCTTTATACATACTCCTTACCTTTTATTTGAGACTGCCACGCTTCGCTCGCAGTGACATGCTACCAAAGTCATTGCAAGTCATGACAAAATCGGGACGAAGCAATCGCACGCATCATTCTGAAGATGTCCTGATTTTATTGGGATGCCTGAAAAATCTAGTTATTTGTAAATTGATTTCATCCTCATATGAATTTGTTGAACCTTGGATGGTGGTTTTAAGTTATGATACTGATAACTCATGTTCAATAACATTGTGGGTTTTATTAATTAAATCTTCAATAGTCTCATGGGTATATTGATCTGCTGGTATTGGGTCACACACCACCACCTCAATATTACCAGAGTGGAAAATAAGGCTGCCTTTGGGAAGTATTGCCCTGCTTCCTTTTACAACAACTGGCAAAATTGGCATTTGGCGTTCAATAGCGATAGTAAATCCACCTTTTTTAAATTTTTGTAATGTCCCATCTTTTGAACGTGTTCCTTCAGCAAAAACAAGAAGGCTTACTCCCTGTGGCAAACGGTTAACCGCTTTATTGATGCTGGCTATGGCTTTTTCCCTGTTGTTACGATCAATAAACACATTTTTTGCTGCATATAATGCCCATCCAAAGAGCGGAACATACAGCAATTCTTTTTTAATAACCCACCTGAATTGAATTTTCAAAGAAGTAACAAGTGCAAGAATATCATACTGTGATTGATGATTGCTGATAATAACATACTGCATGCCTTCCTTAATTGTTTCCCTGCCTTTAATGTGTACTCGTACCCCTGTAACTATCAGCATGGTCCATGCCCACAGTTTTGAAATATTAAATGCCATATTTCCAGTTACTGAAAATATTGCTGCCACAGTCATTGGTATAAAAAGCACCACACTCATAAATGATGCCCAGAAGAAAAGCCAGATGAATTTAAAAAGATTAATAATAGATTTCATAAACAAATACCAAAAAACAAAATTTTATTTATTATATTATTATACAATATACATTTTCATTGTCAATTCAAAAGGATATCATAGACTCAGTATAAATGTTTTAGTAAATAGCCACAACATATTGTTAACTGCAAGTAAAAAAATCATGGGATATCTTTATTGTTCATTCTTTTGTGTTGACAATAATTGCAATGGTGTATTAATCTATATATATAAACATCCAGAACCAATAGTCATGTATACATGAAAGTAACGTATACAACATCCATAGCTAAGGGCGGAAAGACTGGATATTGCATTAACTTATATAATTTTTCAAAAAATAATTAGTGTACTATCTTTAAAATAATTGTTGAATTAACGTTTTACCATGCTATTATTGTTTCTTGAATTTTTGTGGAGGTATGTATGGGAAATATTGTTGAAGTTAATGACATCAATTTCAATTCTGAGGTACTTGAACATCCTGGCAAAGTGCTGGTTGATTTCTGGGCTCCATGGTGTGGTCCCTGCCGCATGCAAACACCAATTCTGGAAAAATTAGCTGTAGATCCCGCAACAAAAACAAAGATAGTAAAAGTCAATACTGACAATAATCCCGAGACAGCCCAGCGGTACGGCATTTCATCTATACCAACTCTCATACTTTTTGAAAATGGCAAAGAAATTGACCGTATGGTAGGCGTTCAGCCTGAAACTGTACTTAAAAATAAACTTTCATAACCAATGCGTGCAGTCATACAGCGGGTAACACGGGCAACTGTTGAAGTTGATGGGAATATCATTGCATCTATAAACAAAGGATTGTGTGTTTTAGTTGGTTTTACTGCCACTGACACTGAAAAAGATTTACAGTACATATGCCAAAAAATTACAGGTCTCCGTATTTTTGACGATGAAGATGCCTGCATGAACCTGTCAATAGCTGATGTTAATGGTGAAATTCTTTTAGTCCCTCAATTTACATTGTATGGCGATGCACGAAAAGGCCGAAGGCCTTCATATTCTCTTGCCATGAAGCCTGAAGAAGCTTCACAGTTTTTTGACACATTTGTTTCATTATGCAAACAGCAGTATCCCAGAGTGCAGCAGGGGAAATTTCAAGCCTACATGCAGGTTTTTATTACTAATGATGGTCCTGTTACAATACTATTAGATAGTTCAAGATTATTTTGAATATATATCCTGGTTATTGTTTTTTAGTATCTCCAGCTGACGCACAATTTCTTTAAGGTCATCGTTTTCAGGATTTTCGCTCTGAACTTTTTTTACGCCTGCAATAACCTTATCCAATCTAAAGCGCTCTTTTGTATATGAGCTATCGACCATCAATGCTTTTGAATAATATGAGTATGCATCTGCAAACTTCAATAAATGAAAATTGACAATTGCCATATTGGATAGTGCCTTGACATAGTAAGGATCTATTGCAAGGGCTATTGAGAGCATACGGTATGCTTCCTGATATTTTTTCATGTTCATACATGCTACAGCGCAATTATTATACAATAACTTATTGGTTGGATCGTGCTGCAGTGCCAGCATAAAATATTCATAAGCCTTTTCATAATTACCGCATTCTAAGTAAAAAAGACCTTTGGTATTAAGCTGTACAGCTTCTTCTATATGCTGTGCGATAGTTACCGATGAAATAAAACACAGTATTGTAGTAACCATAAAGCTATAAAATAATCTCTTCAATTCATCCCTCGTGGTAATGCTTATATAATTTTTCAAAATTATATCGTTAGTCTTGGACTAAGTACTACAACTATCGCAACATGTTCATCAAATCATCGGCTGAACCTGTTGAAGCATGCCTTGCGCTTATGGCTATGTCATCTATTCACAATTAGGATATCGTACATTCACTACAATTAACAAGATTGCTTTTGATAGTATCAATATAATTCAAATCACATTTAAAACAAGTGTATAGCACTGCCCTTAAAAATTACAACAACTTTTGCACCTTTTTTTATGTTCATTGCTTGTAATGATCGTTTGGTGATCATTGATTGTACTACTTCACCTATATCAACGCTTACTTTATATAAGCCCTTCACCTCAGTAACATCTATAACAGTTCCTTTAAACTGATTGGTTGCACTGCTGTGCAACAGCTTCCTGGATATGATTATATCCTCAGCCCTGAGTATTGCATACTGGAAAAAATTGCGGTAACTATCGCCCAAAAAAAATGCAATGCCGTTATCCGTTACAAAATACGCACCATCTTTTTTATGTACAACGCTTCCATGAAAAATATTTTTTACTCCAACCATCTGTGCTACAAAAATATCACTGGGATAGCGATACACATCGGTAACAGTACCATGCTGGATGATTGCACCTTTACTCATGATATACAGGTAATTGCCAAGCTGCAGCGTTTCATCAAAATCATGCGTCACATGCAGCACTGTAGGATTATATTCTTTTTTTATGTGGTTCAAAATACCAATGAGTTCCCCTTTGGATACCGGGTCAAGAGCGGTAAATGGCTCATCAAGCAATAAAAGTTTTGGTGCATTCACTATGGCTCGCGCAAATGCCACGCGTTGTTTTTCACCACCACTTAACGTTGCTGGGTTTCTGTGTTGTAAATGGTGCACACCGCATAGCTCCATCACTTCATTAACCTTTTGCGTTATTATTCGGGCATGATACTTCCTCATGCGCAATCCAAACGCTATGTTTTCAAAAACTGTCATGTGGGCAAATAACGCTGGTTCCTGATACACAATGGAAAAGCCACGTGTTTCAGGGGGGATATGCGTAATGTCTTCATTGTCACTATAGATGGTGCCATGATGGGGAGCAATAATTCCTGCTATGATGGACAACAGTAACGTCTTCCCTGAGCCTGAAGAGCCCATGATCATGGCATGAGCTCCATCATGAAATTGCAATGATGGAATTGCCAGCGTAAACTGTTTACTTTCCCATTGTATGTTATGCAGTGTAAGCATGTTTTTCCCTGTAAGCAAGTAAACTCCGTATAAGAACAAAAAACACTATGCAAAAAACTATGAGCAGTGCAGCAATTGGCCGTGAACCTTCCAATCCATATGCTGAGTACCTGTCATACAAAAGGACAGGTGCAATCATGGGGTGGTAAGCAATAATCATAACAGCGCCAAACTCGCTGATGCCTCGTCCCCACATCATAAGACTACCGGTAATGATAGCCCTGACTGAAAGTGGTAATATAATATGGACAAGGCACTGCGTCTGTGAAGCACCTAACGTTCGTGCTACATTAATAAGGCGCCTGTCAATTGAAGCAAAACCATTTTGCACTGCATTGATAAAATACGGTATTGAAACAAAAGCCATGGCTATGACAATGCCTGTTTTGCTACCAACAAATGACATGTGTAGCGACTTAAATAAATGTGATAGAAAGCCACTTCCAAATACAAAAAGTAATGCTATGCCGCTTGCAGTGTGGGGAATGATCATGGGTATATCAAATAGCGTGATAATTAAACGCTTCAACGGAAAATGAGTAAAGGCAAAGAGATAGGCAAGGGGTATGCCAAAAAGTACTGCAATCAACGTAGCATAGAATGCACATTCAAAGGTTAAAAGAAGCGATTGCACAACTTCCCTATCAAGAAGTATGTCTACAACATCACGTACTGATACTGACAGCACCATTGAAGCAATGGGCACCACAACAAGGAATGCTACCACAAACGACAGCACAACAACTATACTGTAAAACACAATATTTTTTTTATTTACGGTTACCACCTGCAACCACCTTCTTAAGTTCCACAGGTAATTGTTCACTGTTATTGCTATATGGTACTATAGATGTAAATCCGTGCTTATTTATTAATCCCTGTCCTTCTTTGCTACAAAGAAACGATAAAAAGGCAATAGCACCTTTTACATTGTTTGCAGTAACTGGAATGGATGCACCATAGGTGATGGTGCTTCCGCAAAACGTATACTGCTTCTTTGTGTCTGACAGCGTAATACAGGCTTTCCTGTATATATGCTCGTATGTATGACTGCCTAAATTTATATGCTCATCAAGCGTTATATAGGGAAAATTTTGCTGTACCGCAACTGATTTGTATATCCACATCGCGTCACAGGCGCCTGTTTCAAGCAATGCAATGCAATCAATTTCTTTTGGGCGCATATACGCAAGAGGTGAACGCATGGCAAAGATTTTTTCAAGCTCTGTATTTTTATAATATTGTGATGCCAATTTCCATACCAGAAGTGTTCTATACCCACAGGGGTCCCGTAAGGGGTCAGAGCGTGTACAGTTAATGTCATACCGTAAAAGTGCATTTATCCAGTTTGTTGCTATTGCCTGTGCAAATTTACTCTTTTCAGTATATGCTAGCACCATCTCATTCCCTGCAAAGGCAATCCAGTATGGACAATAGCTTTTAAGCATGCTATCAAAAAGCTCAACATCGGCCAGTGCAATTACATCACACTGTTTATGTAAATCGGTTAATTTTCGTGCTGCATCAACACTGCCCGAAGCTTCCAGCAAAAGAGTATAGTTATGCTTTTTTTCAAATGTAACCTTGCATTCTTTAAACAGTGCCGATAGGCTGCCAGCATGGAACACGGTAATAGTTTCTTTTTTTGTATCAGCACAGCTGGTAACAATCATTAATAATACAACCAGTACCTTTTTCATTTACGAATATCCTCCATAAACAGAATTTATTAAGACAAGTTACAGTAAGGGATCTCATTATTTCGGGATCCCCATTTAATCGGGATGAGAAATCGTGCTAAACCTTAAGGTCATTCTTCACCCCGATTTCATCGGGATGCTGTTATGTTAAGATTTCTCCTCACTTCGTTCGTCGAAATGACAGTGTGAAAATGTTTGCCGAAATGACATGGCAAAAACGTTCGTTGAAATGACAGTGTGAAACCGTTCATTGAATTAACATTATGAAAACATTCATCGAAATAACAATGTTAAAAACATTTGTCGAAATACATTCTACATGTCATTTCGAATCTCGATTTCATCGGGATGAGAAATCCTACTAAACCTTAAGGTCATTCTGAGTCCCGACGAAGTCGGGACGAAGAATCTCATGATTATACCATTAGATTCTACACCTCGATTTCATCGGGATGCTGTTATGTTAAGATTTCTCCTCACTTCGTTCGTCGAAATGACATGGTGAAAATGTTTGCCGAAATGACAGTGTATAACCGTTCATTGAAATGACAATATGAAAATGTTCGTTGAAATAACATTGGAAAATCGTTCATCAAAATTACAATAAACTATGCCATTATATATCTTCATATATACTTCTGCCTATATAAATTCAAGTAGCTATGCCACAAAAATAATTTTCTTTCACATATATCAAGTAAAAATTATATTTTTACTATTTTTATCTTGAACAATTCGTAGTATTATTAATTATGTCATTTTAGTACAGGTATCACATAATGTGCTGGGGATTCACAAATTTACTGCATTTTTTTGCAGTAATATAAATGAAACAATAAACTACCTCTAAATTAACTGAAAATACATCATGGATTTACTACAAAAACTTAACGAGGAACAATATAAGGCTGTAACCCATATTGATGGGCCACTGTTAATACTGGCTGGTGCTGGCTCGGGCAAAACACGTGTTATTACCTATAGAATTGCCCATCTTATAAAGAATGTTGGCGTTCCACCTTTTGCCATTGTTGCGGTGACATTTACCAATAAGGCAGCCGAAGAGATGCAAAACCGCATAAAAGCTCTCATTGGCCCCATTGGTGAAAGCGTCATGATAAAAACATTCCATTCGCTGGCTGTGTATATACTGCGTCGTCATGGTGAGGCAATTGGCATCCCGTCAAATTTTACCATTTATGATGACCATGATCAGGAATCAGTTATTAAAGATATCCTGCGTGATATGCACATTGATCCCAAAGCAGTAAAACCATCAATGATTGTAGAAAAAATTTCACGTATAAAAGAAAGCAATCACTACATTGAAGGCGGTGATATTACGCCACTTTTGCCAAAATTTCATTCATTTAATTTTCCTGAAATTTTTACACAGTACCATGAAAAACTGAAAGCTGCAAATGCTCTTGATTTCAGCGATCTTCTTGTGCGCACAGTACAGCTATTGCGCAATAAAGACGTGTTACACATGTTGCAGTCACGGTGGAAATACTTTATGATTGATGAATATCAGGATACCAATGTAGCTCAGTACTTAATAGCAAAATACTTATCGTCAGGAACCAAAAATATATGTGTTGTTGGTGATGATGATCAGTCAATCTATTCATGGCGTGGTGCTGATATCCGCAATATTTTGAACTTTGAAAAAGATTATCCCAATGCAACAGTGATTACCTTGCACAGGAACTATCGCTCAACTGAACCAATCCTTAAAGCAGCATGGCACGTTATTAAAAATAATTATAAACGAAAAGACAAAAAGCTCACATCACACCGTGGTGATGGCGAACCAATCATTGTGTGTACAGCCAACAATGAATATGCCGAAGCAGAATACGTTATCAACACCATTGTTATGCTTAAACATAAAGAAGGTTATACCAACAGGGACTTTACAATATTTTACCGCACCAATGCACAATCGCGCATCTTTGAGGAACACCTGCGTAAAAAAAACATTCCCTACGTGGTTATTGGTAGTGTTAAATTCTATGAACGCAAAGAAATAAAAGACATTATTGCGTACATGCGGTTTATTGCAAACCAGCATGATACCGTTTCGTTTCTAAGAATTATCAACACCCCTGCACGCGGCATTGGCGCATCAACTGTAGAAAAAATCCGTGATGCTGCGTATATTAGTGGAGTAACCGAATGGGACATCATTGCTAACAGCCAAACCTATTCATTTAAACTATCGCCTGCCCTTACTGCATTTAAAGACATTATGCAGAAATTAATTGATAAAGCAAAAGAAACTCCACAGCACTATAAGCTTTCTGATATATGCATCAGTATTTTGCATGACACACAGTACACAAAAAGCCTTGAAGAAGAAAATAGTATTGAATCACGTGGTAGGCTTGAAAATATTGATGCATTTGTGAACAGCATTTTTGAATACGAACATCTGCACCCGCAGGCTACCCTTGATGAATTTTTGCAGGATATTTCCTTATTAACACCTGCTGATGAAACAAATGGCACTCAGGATACCATTACTCTTATGACCGTTCACAATGCAAAAGGACTGGAATTTCCGGTTGTATTTTTAACTGGCATGGAAGAAGGGTTATTCCCTCACGCCAATTCTAGCGATACAGAAGAAGGCATTGAGGAAGAACGACGGCTTTGCTATGTTGGCATGACCAGGGCAAAAGACAGGCTCTTTTTAACAGCTGCAGAGATACGAAGAAGCTGGGGTAGTATTCACTATAAAGAAGCATCACGCTTCATCAGTGAATTGCCTTCACAGTTATGCCAATTCACGTCATTTAATTCATCGTATGACTTATGGGATGGCCCCCAGGATTCTTCATTTGACAAATTCATTGCTGAATCTGTAAACAAAAATAAAAACATCCGTAATGAAATAACCAGTTCACAGTTTAAAGTACACCAAAGAGTTAAGCATCCATCTTTTGGCATTGGGGTTATAACCACCATACAGGGACAGGGTGATAATGTTAAGCTAACCATACAATTTTTAAATGGGTTCACTAAAACATTTCTTGAACGCTATACACCGTTAGAACCTGTAACATAATTTTCTTCTTGACAATTTATACTGAAAAATTAGTTAATTTATTCATCAGGAAATAACAGCTAAAGGCATAATTTATGGAAAAAAATCATAAGGTTTCATCAAAGATTCTGAATAGTATCCCTGTTCTTATTTTAGAAGGGGATATAACTTCTGAGGCAGATAGCGATATCATGAATGCCTACCGTGAACTTAAAGAAAAACATTCCCCCTTTTATCTTATCATTAACTTTAACCAAACAAAATATATTAATTCTGCCGGGATAGCTACGTTAATTAACATCATTCAGGATTTAGGTGATTTTGGCGGCAAAGTAGTATGCACCGGTCTTTCACAGCATTTCCAGAAAGTTATGGATATAGTTGGTATAACCGACTTTGTAAACATTTATCAGACCAATGAAGAAGCCTTGAAAAATATAGAAACTAAGACATAAATTTATACAATTTGTAATTTTTTCAGCAACTTTGCTGTTGGCTTTCCTTCATCATCCCACCCTCTGAGTGTATAATATTTTTTTAGCATTCTGCCAAGTGGAACAACATGCCCTTTTTTACCAAACTTCAATGGTTCTTTGGTAAACCGTGCAGGCAATGAATCATCTTTTGCTGTTAACCCTTCCCGAATATTAAACATTCGTTCCAGCGTATATCCACGCTCACCAACAAGATAATACTTTCCAAAATCCATCTTCATGCCAGTTGCCAGTTCTATTGCCTTTGTATGAGGAAGTAGTGGCACATGAAAGCGCATAAGCCACTTGGGCATAGTGACAGTAAAGTCTATCAGCATCCATGTATGCGTAAGAATAAACTGTAACAGTGAAAAAAGCCATTTCCTGCCGGGAACCTTATAGGCAATGTTTGGTACAAATGTCCATGAGGTAAACAGACAATTGCCACCTGCACTCACCGCAGCCAGTAAATTCTGGTCAAGTATGGTCCATGAAGGTTTTGAGCGATAGTGATGGGGATTGAGTGTCACCGGCCCGGTTACCTCAAAGTATATCATGTACCCACCATCTAAATGACACGCACCACGCGATGCAGTGGCATACCCCAACCCATGCCCAACCGAAGCACGCGGCTCATAAGCAGCCAACTCCAGCCCTTTGACATGCGGAGCATAATCCTCAGCATTGAATTTTTTTGCCAGGTACCTGACTCCTTTAGAAAGCTCCTGGCCAATACCACGCTTGTAGGCAATATCTTCAATTATCTGCGATATATTGTCCTTTTTACCAAATTCTATGCCACACTTCCATACACCACGATCATTGAGTTCCGCCGCAAATCCCATTAATGTTCCGGTGGTAATAGCATCAAGTCCTAACAGATCAAGCTGATAATTCCATTTAATGATGGCATCTAAGTCATCAATAAGCATGTTAGAGCCAAGCAGTGACAGTATTTCATACTCAGGACCTTTTACTTCTTTGCCATCAATCTCAACAACCCTGCCACAGCGGATTGGACATGAGACGCAGCCTGAATTTTTTACTAAAAACTCTTCGGCTAACCATTCTCCACCAATATTCCATGCACGATCAAACCTGCCTTGAGAGAAGTTTTTTGTTGGCAATGCATTGTTCATAGAAAGCGCCGTTAAAAAGCCTGCCGTACCGTAGCGCGGTGCAAATTCACCGGTTGCAGGATGCTTCTGTAACATGGTAATCCACTGCTTGACATGTTTCTTGAACTCCTCACTGTTGTGAAGAGGAATCTTTTCAGAACCGCGTGCAATCATACCTTTTAGATTTTTAGAGCCCATGACTGCACCCATACCGCACCTGCCATGGCTGCGTTCCTGAGAAACCACTGATGCAAACAATACCTGATTTTCACCAGCAGGACCAATAGCCATAGTACCACCCTGCCCCATTGCCTTTTGAGCATCCTGTGTATTCATTCCCCAGATATTGCCAGCATCCCTGATATGTACGCTGCCATTATCAAATTCTATATATACCGGTTTTGGTGCTTTTCCACGTACCACCACACCATCAAAACCAGCACGTTTCAAATGCATGCCAAAGTTGCCGCCACTGTTGGAGTGTCCTATGAGGCCGGTAAGGGGGCTTTTTGCTGATATATCATATCTGCTGCTTGATGGCGCACCAGTACCTGTTAGTGGCGATGTCATAACAATCAAAATATTTTCCGGTGAAAGCGCATCCACACCAGGGCTTAATTCATCCCACAAAATCTTGGTGGCAATAAAGCGCCCACCCAGATACTTTTCTCTGTCTTCATCAGAAAGCGGATACTCTGAAACAGTTCCTGTTGAAAGATTAATGTCACATATCGTTCCCATATAACCTTTGAACTTACTTGCCATACTGAACCTCTTTTTTGTCATAGTGTGGTATTGCCAATATTTCAGGGATGCTGGATGCAACCTGTATAAACATTGCAAACTCATCCGCTGATACATGAAGCATATTATTCATTATTGTATCAAAGCAAAACTCTTCAATTGCGTTAAGGCACTTTTTACCCTCACGAGTTAGTCCAACATACACCACTCGCTTATCCCGTAAAGACGTGGTACGCTTCACAAAGTGCTTTGCATGTAACCGCTGCACAATGCGGGTTGCTTTGTGTAACGGAATACCCATGGTATCGGCAAGTTCACTTATAGTCTTTTTCCTGCTACCATCAATCACTGTCATTGCATAGTATAACTCATAGGTAATGCCAAAATATTTTTCTTTGAAGCGTTCAAAATGATATACCGCGCGCAGCACATCACGCATCAGTGCATTTATATCTTTTTTTGTTCTTTTTATTTGTTTGCGATAGTTCATAGTATAAACCTTTTGCCGCAATCATAAAAAAATACTTGCAGATTGCAAGTATTTTTTTATGACTATTGCAACTGGTATTGGCTCATGGTCTTTGCATACAATGTAGTATAATACCAAAATTACATGCATAGATTGTTATATGCTTCTTTTAACTCTTGCAGCGAGTATACTCTTTTTGAATTAGGGAGTGAAGCTAAAAATATTCTTCCGTAAGACTTGCTGACTATGCGGGAGTCAAGAATTGCTATGATACCTTTATCAGTTGATTTTCGGATGAGTCTGCCAAAGCCCTGTTTTAACAGGAGCACCGCATAGGGAACCTGATAGCCCATAAACGGATTGCCCCCTTCTTTTTGTATTTTTTCTATCTTTGCCTGCACCACAGGATTTTCCGGTGCCTCAAATGGCAACTTCATGATAATGACTGCACGGGCCAGATCCCCTGGCAAATCCACACCCTGCCAGAATGAATGTGTACCAAAAAGCACTGCATTGTCACAAGCAATATATTCCTGTAAAGCTGTTGCCGCATTCATCATGTGTTGCGAAAAAAAAGTATATGGCACTGTGTTACAAAGTTTTTCATATATCTTTTGCAGCATTATATACGACGTAAAAAGGACAAGGCAGCGTCCCTGCACCATGGTAATGATTTCCCGTATTTTTTCAGCTGCATTTTTAATAAAAGCTTCTTCTGACGGGTCAACATTCTCTTTATCAATGAATAAAACCGATTGACTGGCAAAATCAAATGGTGATGGCAATAGTAGTGTTTGCACATTTGAAAGACCAATACTCTGCACAAAGTAATCAAACGTATTATTAACACTCAATGTTGCTGAAACAAAAGCTAAATGATCGTAATATTCCACCACCTCTTTATGAATAATGGAAGCAACATCCAGTGGCTGGCCGCACATGGTCAC
>JARYLT010000009.1 GCA_029907515.1 Spirochaetota bacterium
AATACCGACGCATTCCAGACCAGAGGGAGTTACAGTATACACCAGGGGCTGAGTATGTACATATATGTTCCAATGAAACTATTGATGGCATTCAGTGGCAAAAGATGCCCACTACCGGTAATATTCCATTAATTGTTGATATGTCATCGGATATCATGTCAAGGCAAGTGGAGTGGGATAAGGTGAGCATGCTTTTTGCGGGCACTCAGAAAAATCTGGCACCAGCAGGCATGGCACTGGTTGTTATGAAAAAAGAACTTGTGGAAAAAGCAAGAAAAGATGTACCAGCGTATTTACGCTATGACCTGCATGCAAAAGAAAATTCGCTGTATAATACACCGCCAACATTTACTGTGTGGATGACAACACTTACACTCAGGTGGATTAAATCAACTGGAGGATTGCCGGAAATTGAAAAACGCCGTGACGAAAAAGCCGCAATACTATACAATGCTATTGATTCAAGCAATGGATATTATAATTGTCCTGTTGATACACATAGCCGCTCAAAGATGAATGTGGTATGGCGTTTGAAAAATGAACAACTTGAAGAAAAATTTGTGAAAGAAGCAGAAAAGGAAGGCTTAAGTGGCTTAAAGGGGCACCGATCTGTTGGAGGTTTGCGTGCTTCTATCTACAATGCCATGCCAGTGGAAGGTGTTAAAGCACTGGTTGACTTTATGAATCACTTTATGAAGAGGAATGGATAAATATGGATGACAGGGCAATACATTCCGAACACCGCCCCTGGGGTTTTTATGAGGTACTATCGGATACTGAAACCCATAAAGTTAAACGTATAACGGTATACCCAGAAAAACGATTAAGTCTCCAGCGCCACAAAAAGCGAAAAGAACACTGGTTCTTTGTGTCCGGTCAGGGTGTGGTTACTCTTGATAAGCATGAAATTGAGGTTTCTTCAGGAGTAAGTGTGGATATAGATTACAATATGCTGCACAGAGTGGAAAATACGGGAACACACAATTTGGTGTATATTGAAGTTCAGCTGGGTGAATACTTTGGTGAAGATGATATAGAGCGCATTGAAGATGATTATGGCAGAGCACAGAAATAATGTGTAACATTTTCATCATTTGTTTTTCATATTTCTAGTATCACATCAATATATACATTGTATTATATTGAAAATATTTTCATCGCTATATTTTGGAATGAAAAATAACAACAAAATCACAATCCTATTTTATCAAGGAGGATAGCGGTACATGATAAGCGTACGGAATCTGGTAAAGCATTATGGCCAAGTAAAAGCTGTTGATGGTATTTCATTCACAATCAGGAAGGGTGAGATAACCGGTTTACTGGGGCCAAATGGTGCAGGTAAAACCACAACACTGCGTATACTCACTGGTTATCTTCAGCCAACCAGTGGAATGGTAAGTGTAGATGAATTTCTTGTTAATGAAAATCCAATTGAAATTAAAAAACGTATAGGATATTTGCCCGAATCTGCACCATTGTATCCTGATATGATAGTATATGATTTTCTACAGTTCATGGCTGATATCAGGCATATATATGATAAAGAAAAAATAAAAGATGTTGCAATTCAATGTGGCATAACCGAAGTAATGCACAAAAATATTAATGAGCTTTCTAAAGGATATAAACAGCGAGTTGGATTAGCGCAGGCTATATTGCATGATCCTGATATTCTTGTACTGGATGAACCAACTAACGGCCTTGATCCAAACCAGATAGTTGAAATTCGTGATCTTATTAAAGAGCTGGGAAAGGAAAAAACAGTAATACTGTCAACCCATATATTGCAGGAAGTGGAAGCAACCTGCAATCGTGTGATAATAATTGATAAGGGTTCGATAGTAGCTGATGATTCAACCACTGAGCTAAAAAGTGCCAGAGGAAAAGATATTCGAATAAACTGTGTTATTGGTGGCACTACATTTGAAGGAATACAGAATGCTTTGAAAAATATATCAGGAGTAAAGGACATACATCATATACGTGATGATGGCCAGCTATGCTATATCCAGATTTTAACCAGAGCTGATATTGATTTACGCCCCGATGTATTCAATTGTGTAAAAGACAGTGACTGGACATTGTATGAAATGAACCGTGAATATAGAAGCCTTGAGCATGTATTCCGTGAATTAACTGTAGGCATGTAAGGAGGGTAGGTATGGAGCAATTTAAAGAGACAATGAAAGGGGCAACACTCATTGCCAAAAAGGAACTGTCGGGGTATTTTTCAACACCAATAGGATATATTGTAATTTCTGTGTTTCTGGTTATAGCGGGGTTCCTTTTCTTTTCAACATTCTTTTTATATGGGCAGGCTGAACTAAGGGCTTATTTTGAACTGCTACCACTTTTATTTGCTTTTGTGATACCGGCAATCACCATGCGCCTTTTTGCTGAAGAGCGCAATACTGGTTCATTTGAGATGCTCATGACGCTACCGCTTTCAACAATCCAGGTAGTTACAGGAAAGATATTAGCAGCAACACTGTTTGCATCAATCATGATATCGCCAACACTGGTCTATGCTGTATCGGTTGCATTTGTTGGTTCACCTGACATTGGCCCTGTTATTGGCGGCTATGTGGGTGCTGTGCTTCTGGCTGCTGCGTATGCATCAATTGGTGTGTTTGCTTCATCAATGACTAAAAACCAGATTGTTGCTTTTATCATAGGATTTGCCATATGTATAGTACTATCGCTTATAACAAAATTTTTATACTTTATTTCACCCAAATTGGTTTCACTGTTTGAGTACATAAGTGCTGATTACCATTTCCAGAACATTGCCCGTGGTGTGGTGGATTCGCGAAATATCATATATTTTGCTTCGGTAATTGCAATTAGTTCAATGGCAAGCATATATCAGCTGGAGGTGAGGAGATAGTTATGGAAAAAAGAAAGATTATTGATATGCTGCAAAACATTAAAAGTAATATTACAACTATATATACACAGGTACTACAAAACATAAAAGAGCAAACCAAATCAGGCGATACTGAAACACAAAAGAGCTATTCGCAGTATATACTCTATAGTGTGATTATTGTGTTAATAAATTTAGTTGGGCTTACGCTATATTTCCGGGTAGACCTGACAAAGAATAGTGTCTATTCACTATCGCCCATAAGTAAAGAGGTGGTGTCATCACTGGAAGAACCATTAACCATAAAGATATTCTTTAATAAGGATCTTCCCGCACCGTACAATGCCGTGTACCGTTATCTTCAGGATCTGATGGTAGAGTATGATAATGCAGGCAATAGATATTTTCATTATGAGTTTGTTGATGTCGAAAAGCAAAAGGATGCTGCTTCTGATTTTGGTATTTATCCCGTGCAGATCAGGGAAATACAGAATGATCAGGTAAAATTCAGAAATGCTTTTATGGGTCTGGCTATAATTCATGGGGATTTAATTGAAAAAATTGATTCAATCACTGAACCAGAAGGACTGGAGTACCGTATAACAACGCTAATAAAAAAGATGAATGGGAAGATCGATTCATTGCTTAAACTGAAAAACCCTATTACGATTACCTTATATGCAAGCAGTAACCTGCCTATTCCAGGTATGCAGAATTTGAATGAACGGGTGTATGCTGAGGTTCAGAAGTGTAATATACGCAATTACAATAAAATACAGTATCGTTATATTGACCCTTTACAAAATCCACAGGGGACTACACTGGCTCAAATGTATGGTCTGCCAACGCTAAGGTGGCCACGGTTTACTACCATGGAAGGCAGGGCAGTTGAACCTGGTGAAGGGATGGTTGGCATTGTAGTGGAATATAACAATAAATTTGAAACGGTGCAGATTCTTTCACGTTCAATTTTTGGTCAATATTCAGTTGGGGATTTGACACGCCTGGAAGATACGCTCAATGTAGCTATCGATAATCTTATCAGCATCAATCCAAAAGTAGGTTATATTGTTGGTCACGGTGAGCGTGACATTAATGATGAACAGAATGGTGCAGCGCAATTCCGAAAGATGATTGGCGACATGTATGATCTGGTAACCATTGATATTACAAAAGATGAAATACCTGATGATATTGCAACTATCATTATTAATGGGCCGCGATCCATGTTCAGTGAATATGAATTGTATAAAATTGACCAGTTCTTGATGCGCGGAGGTAGTGCTGTAATGCTACTTGATTCGTATGTGGAACAGCAGATGCAG
The DNA here is from genome assembly GCA_029907515.1 of Spirochaetota bacterium. Lineage (GTDB taxonomy): Bacteria > Spirochaetota > UBA4802 > UBA4802 > UB4802 > UBA4802. The sequence continues at coordinate 4,195 of JARYLT010000009.1, forward strand.
GGTATGCAAATGTTCCAGCGACCACCTCAGGCGTTACCTGTATTTACCGGTCTTGAAGGGATGCTTGCCCATTATGGCGTTAAGATTGGCCGTGATATAGTGATGGATAAGCAGTGCTTCATTGCACAGCAGCGTGGGTTGGGTGAGTTAACAATATACTTTGCTCCAATGATTTCTGAGGAAGGTTTGTCTAAAGATAATGAAATCACTAAATATTTAAAGAAGATAGTATTTTTAAAAGCTTCTTCCATTTCAGTTGATGAAACACTGCTTAAGGAAAATAAAGCTTCTGTACAATATGTTGTAAAATCATCGCCATACAGCTGGTTACAGCAGGGTAATATTAACTTTTTGCCATGGGGTGCAAACCCGCCGCAGGATTCAAGCCTCAAGCAGTATAATCTGGCAGTCCTGGTGCAGGGAAATTTACAAAGCTACTTTGCCGATAAGCAGCCCAAAATTGATGTAAAAACAAAAGAAACAAAAGGCAAAGACTATGTTCAAGAAGAAGCTTTGAAACAAAGTGTAAAACCGGTAAAACTATTTGTGGCAGGAACATCAGAAATAACAGGGCGTAACATTATTGATGAAGAAGGAAAATCGCCCAATGCAGTGTTCATGCACAACGTGATTGATTATATGCAGGGCAACTATGCCATTCCACAGATGCGAAGCAAGGGCCTATCGTTCAACCCAATTAAAGAAACGTCTGATACGGCAAAAAGTGTCATTAAGGGTATAAACATTGCTGGATTGCCTCTATTGGTAATTCTTGCTGGTGTGCTGTATATGTGGCGTCGTACTATTCGCCGCAGGCGCATTGAAGAACAATTTTCCAGTATGAGATAATTCAGATAAGAGGTGTTTGTATGCACATGAAAAAAAATGTTCTTATCAGTATTGCAGTGATAGCTGTTCTGGCTGGGTATCTTATCATTAATTCATTGATACCAAAAAACGTAGTTACGCTGCCTACCATAAAAAGCCCAGTAACAGAGCTTGTACTTAAAAAAGGGGAAGCGATAATACTCATAAAACAGGATGGCGATAGCTGGAAGGTGAATGAATTTGAAGGCGATAAGAATATTATTGCCAATATGGTAAATAAGATAAAGGACCTCACGATTACCGATCTGATAAGTGACAAACCACATTATGAACGCTATGAGCTTGACAACGACCATGCAATACGGGTTCAGGCCAAATCCAATGGTCAGATTGTACGTGATGTATATATTGGCAAAAAGGGGAGCACCTATCGCCACACATATGTTCGATTGGAAGGCGATCCAAAGGTTTACCTTGCAGAAGATACGTTAGATTCATACTTCAATAAAACAGTAGATGAATTGCGGAATAAAGATATTGTTCAGCTTGATATAGCAAAGATTGATACAGTAAAGTTATGGTATAAAAATACAACGTTAACACTTCAAAAAAAAGTAGTAGAAAAGAAGAATGAGGAAGGTAATGCGCAAAAAGAAAAACAGGAAAAGTCAAAAGAAGTTGAAAAAGAAGAGCAATGGATATGCAAAGAACAGCCAGCAGTAATACTGGATAACAATAAGGTTAAGGAGATGTTATATACATTTGATCCGCTGAAAGCATATTCATTCCCTGACGTTAATGCCAAAACATTGACGGGGAAAATTGCTTCAATTACCGTTTCGGTAAAAGGTGAAGAATTACAAAAACCAGAAGACATTACGCTGGTTATCCATAAAGAATATGAAAACAACAGGTATGTATGCACCAGTTCAAAAAGTCAGTATGTCTTTACATTAGACGAATGGAGAGCTAAAAGAATTTTTAAGACTTTGCATGATTTAAAGAAATAAATACTGGAGGTGGGTATCCTAAATGGATACCCAGTTTTTTTTACATTAGACGAATGGAGAGCTAAAAGAAATTTTAAGACACTTCAAGATTTAAAGAAATAAATACTGGAGGTGGCTGTCCCAGAAGTCGTTTCGATACAAATTTCGCAACGCTCATTGAGTAATTTTGCCAGATTTTGTGGCAAAATTGTATCGGAATGAGCGAGTATTACGATATAATGTTTGCAAAATTTACTCAACGACTTCTATTGGGACAGCCCCTATGTTTTTTTCATTGGATGAATGGAGGCTAAGAGAATTCTTAAAACGCTCCCGATTTTAAAAGATAAATAATTGACCATTTACAGGCGCCATGCATGGGTGCTCTAAATGCGCTACAAACCTGCCAGGTGGTATTCAATATCTATTAATTAATGGTATTTACAGGTATATAAAAATTAGAAATAAAAATTTGTATATGCTATATTCAATACAAATAAAACATGTTGTATTGATACTATCAATAAATCAAACAATATGTTGATGTAATAATGACAATATATTTATTATAAATTTTTGGTAAAGTTATGATAATCAAAAATAATAAAGCAATACAATCGCTATTGAAGAAAGGAGAAGATCAATGGGTGATATCGAAAAATGGGAATATGAAAAAAAGAAAATCACAGCACAAGAAGCAGCTAATTTTGTAAAATCAGGCGATAGAGTGTTTTATGGTGAATTTGTTTTATTTCCTGAGGCTATTGATGAGGCATTATCAAAACGCGTTGAGGAATTGCGCAATGTAGATGTTAGAAGTGTTTGTTATATGCGCGTACCCAAAATTGTTGAAGCTGATCCCGAGCGGAAACATTTCATTTTGAATGACTTCCATTTTGGAACTATCTCACGAAGATTATATGATCAGCATCTTTGTAATTATATTCCAATTACCTATCATCAGGGCCCACGGGTAATCAGAAAATACTTAGATTTTGATATAGCATTTTTAACTGTTGGCCCAATGGATCCACGAGGTTACTTCAATTATGGCCTTGCAAATTCAGTAACGTCTGCAGTTGTCACTAAAGCAAAAAAGATAGTTGTAGAAGTTAATGAACATGTCCCATACTGTTTGGGAGGAAACCAGGAATCAATTCATATATCACGGGTGGACCATATAGTTGAAGGCAAAAACCTGCCGCTACCACAAATACCTGCACTGGAGCCAACTGACATTGATAAGCAAATTGCAAAACATCTTCTGGAACAGATTGAAGATGGAGCATGCCTGCAACTGGGTATTGGTGGGTTGCCCAATGTAGTTGGGAAAATGATTGCTGAAAGTGACCTCAAGGATTTAGGAGTTCATACTGAGATGCTTGTTGACTCATATGTTGACTTGTACCATGCAGGAAGAGTAACAGGTGCAAAAAAGAATATTGATAAATACAAGATGAGCTATACCTTTGCAATGGGTACCAGCAAATTATATGACTTCCTGCATCACAACCCAACATGTGCATCATATCCTGTTAATTATATAAATGACCCAAGAATAATAGCTCTCAATGATAAAGTGGTTGCAGTTAATAATGCTATTGCTGTTGATTTATTCAGTCAGGTTTGTTCAGAGTCAGCTGGGATAGCTCATAAATCTGGTACTGGCGGGCAGCTTGATTTTATTTTTGGTGCATTTGGTTCTCATGGTGGGAAAGGATTTATTTGCCTGTCTTCAACATATAAGGATAAAGATGGGAATTTGGTATCAAGGATTGTGCCCACATTGCCACCAGGTTCTATTGTTACAGTTCCTCGGTCTATTGTACAGTATGTAGTGACAGAATATGGTGCAGTACAACTCAAGGGAAAATCTACATGGGAAAGGGCAGAAGCATTGATAAGCATTGCTCATCCAGACTTCAGGGATGAATTAATCAAGAGAGCTGACGAAATGAATATATGGACACATACTAATAAAATTGAATAAAAAAACGCCGGTGTTAAACCGGCGTTTTTATCTACTATGCGTTAACTGTAATCTTTGATAGTGCATCCTTTATTTCATCCAGTATAGCCGGATCATCAATAGTTGATGGGGTTGTATATGGCTTTTTATCAGCAATTTTTCGCATGGTGCCACGCAGAATTTTTCCGGAACGGGTTTTGGGTAAACGCTGAACTATCAGTGTTGTTTTATAACAGGCAACAGCACCAATCTGCTCACGAACCATCTGTGCCAGATCATTTTTAATCTGATCATGACTTTTAGTTGTACCTTCTTTCAATACAACAAATCCAACAGGTAATTGGCCTTTAAAGCTATCTTCCACTCCAATAACAGCACATTCAGCAACATCTGGATGTTTTGCAATAACTTCTTCCATGGCACCTGTTGAAAGTCTGTGGCCAGCAACATTGATTACGTCATCTATCCTACCCATTATAAACAGGTATCCGTCTTCATCATAGTATCCGCCATCGCCGGTGAAGTAATATCCATCATATATGTCCAGATATGACTCACGGAATTTATCGTCATTCTGCCATAATGTTGGAAGTGTCCCGGGAGGAAGTGGAAGTTTTATTACGACAATACCTTCAGTTCCATTGGGCAACTGTTTGCCTTCATCGTTGATAATATGTACCTGATAGCCTGGAACTGGTTTGGTTGGGGATCCTGCTTTGATTGGTAGCAATTCTATGCCAACACAATTTGCAGCAATAGGCCAACCGGTTTCAGTTTGCCACCAGTGATCAATGACTGGTTTTTGTAATAGATTTGATGCCCAGTAATATGTATCCGGGTCAAGGCGCTCACCTGCTAAAAATAAATATTTGAACTGAGATAAGTCATACTTTTTGAAAAATTCTCCACTGGAGTCTTCTTTTTTAATTGCTCTGAAAGCAGTGGGAGCAGTGAATAATGCTTTTACTTTATGTTGGGAAATAACACGCCAGAATGCTCCTGCATCAGGGGTTCCAACAGGTTTACCTTCGTACAGAATTGTTGTTGCACCATACAATAATGGCCCATATACAATGTATGAATGCCCAACAACCCAGCCAACATCAGAAGCTGCCCACCAAACATCACCCGGTTCAATACCGTAGATATTTTTCATGCTCCAGTATAATGCAACAGCATGCCCGCCATTATCCCGCACAACACCTTTAGGAATTCCAGTGGTGCCGGAAGTGTATAGTATATATAATGGATCGGTTGATTCAACCGGTACACATTCGGCAGGTTTCACTCCGCTTATAGCATCATTCCAATCTATATCTCTTCCCGGCATAAGAGGTGATGTGACCTGAGGGCGCTGGAAGATAATGCAATGTTCTGGTTTATGATTGGCTATTTCAATTGCTTTGTCAAGAAGAGGTTTGTATTCTATAACTTTTTTACCTTCAATACCACATGAAGCAGATACAATAAGCTTTGGTTTAGCGTCATCAATTCGTATTGCTAATTCATTTGGTGCAAATCCACCAAACACCACCGAGTGAATTGCTCCTATTCGCGCACATGCGAGCATTGCAACAGGTGCTTCAGGTATCATGGGCATGTAGATAATAACCCGGTCACCTTTTTTAATCCCATATTTCTGTAAAGCAGCAGCAAATATTGAAACCTTATCAAGCATCTCCTTGTATGTAAACTTTGCGATAGTATCCGTAACAGGACTATCGTATATAAGTGCAACCTGATTACCCTTACCACCTTCAACATGGCGGTCAAGCGCATTATAACATGTGTTGAGCTGTCCACCCACAAACCATCGATAAAAAGGCTTACGGGAATCATCAAGTACTTTAGTAAATGGTTTATACCAGTGAATATTCTTTGCGGCCTCTGACCAAAACTTTTCCGGATTATTAATAGATTCATCATACACTTTTTGATACAAACTCATAGGCTTCCAATCCCCCTTTCTATGGATTAAATATTATTTGTTTAGTTTGACCAGACCAATACTTTGGCTGGAGATGTAAAATATTGGTTGCCAACCAAATTATTTGACTAAAGTTATTTGTCAATGATAAATATCTGTAGTATTACAAAATTTAGATTTTAAGTAATAGAGAGGTATCCCCTTGTTAACTTTGATAGGAAAAATAAATTTTACGTTGCACGATTTTATAACAAAGTAAGTGGTTACTGCATGGCGTATTTCACCAATTCAGGGTGTGGTCCCCAGTAAAATCGACAGCATTGTATGCCATTTTCTAAATAAAACATAAATGTGTAGCCACTAAATCGATAGTTATCGGTATTATCCTCACTATCAAGTGCTGCAAGAAAATCAAAAAGATAGTTTTCAATACAGTAGGAAATAACCTTGGCAATGGACATCTTGTACACTTTGCGTGCATCCATCAAAAACTCATACTCATTCTCATATAGATAAAGATGCACACGCTTCCAGCTTTCATAGCGCTTTCGGTATGTAAGCCGCTTGCAGCTTTTCACCGGAATCTTTTTGTATGACATCACATAGTTAATAAAATTAATAATAAATGTGTGAAGCGATAGTTTGTAGACATCAGCATAATCCTGTAGCAGTTTTAAATTTTCATGGGCAATGCAGGTGGTAGTTTCTATATTCATGATTTCCCTCCAGAAGTATTTGTGGACCAGCTTTATTATGATATGCTAACTCAATTTTCAAGCACAATTTAAGCATAGAAAGGAAAATGTAGTGCAGCTTCACGTTTGAAGTGCACCATGTAGTTTTCCCTGTAAAACCTCATACAAAGATTTCCATCCTTACTTTTTCTTATGGACTGCAAGTATTCTTTACTTTAATCATGATTTCTTCTTGTTTTTTACTATATCTTACAGGAAATCACGCTCTATTTTTTTTGCCCTAAAATTCTCTTTTTCCTGTGAAACTTTAGAGCCTTTCCTTGCACTTTCTTTTGTCCAGACGGCAACAAAAGAAAGTGCCAAAGAAAAATGCCTTTATCTTTCTATATGTATCTAATCATTGCCTGCGTGCTGCGGACGCCCTCCTGGCAAAGCACGGTTGCTGAGTTTATCGAAGCATGCTTGGTGAGCCTGTCGAACCACGCACGCAATATATTACGCCGTACCTCCTGTACGGCTATCATTGCCCTTACTTTTGCTTTTATCCACCTTTGCTGTTTTCAAAAAACGTCTTGCTTTGGCTTTTCACTTATTTCTTTATATAGTTACACTTCTTATGCTGGTGGTACATTCTTTTTCCTGTGAAACTTTCGATGACAATTCTTTCTCCTCATTGTATATGAGTATAATACCTCATACATACCTCCGTTTTAGTTTTTGTTGTTGAAACATGCATTCTAAGGGATGTGTTTTATATGAGGCTCCATGTTTTCTATTTTGTGTTGCACTTTATTCTTGAATCTGCAAATGCAATACAATATTTGCGAATATACTCAAAAATAAAGTTTGTTGTTTCAGACACATGTAATTGCTAAAGACAAAATATTTCATTAATCGATAATACCAGGCAATGATTAGTACACCAGTAACTATCGCCACACACAATCGCAGTGGAGCAGGTTACAACGAGGTGATAGCGGTAGTGCGATTTGCCGATGGACCTGGCAGGGAAATGCAGGTAAAGACGCAGGCGCAGGTGAACGGTAGTTATGGCTTTACGGTAAGCGGAGCAAAGGTGTACGATACTCAGGGGAGAGTCATTGCGCAGGGGAAACCATATTTTGAGGCAGGGGAAGCACTGCCTATACACCAGTGTCAATGACACATCCAACCACATATCAATACGATTGCATGGGGCAAACGGTGAAGACAATATACACTCATGGTGGCACTGTTTTACCAGGTTACGGCGTTCGTGATGGGAAATTAATTGAGTGCACCATAATGATTTATTAGCATAACTAGAAAATGATTAGATCATGCTACATGCTTAGTTTCTCTTTCAAATCCAGAAGCGTAAGTACATGCTTGCGTTCTGCATTGATAAGCCGTTCCAGTATGTTTTTTGCTTTGACATCATTGCGGTATATTTCTTTCAATTCAGAATACCATACAATAGAATCGCGTTCGGCGTCCATGGCTATTTTTATTATATCAAGTGGCTGGTTAAGTGTAGGTGCTATTGTATCAATATCATCTTTATTTGCAAATACTCGTGTAGTTCCAATTGCTTTAAGATACGAATAATATTCTTCGGTAAACAAACCTTCAGTTTCTTTTAATTCCTTCAGCATACCTGAAAATATATTTTTATGGCGTAATTCTTCGTCTGCAAGGAACTGAAATATTTGCTTAAATGACTCGTCTTTAAATTTGTTTTTAAATGTAGAATAAAAGTAATATCCTGTTTCTTCAATGCCTATGGCTATATCTATCAGTTCTTGTGTTGAATACATGATTTTCCTCCATTGATATTGAAATGTATTTTCTTTTATTACGAACAGGCAACAAAAGAAAAAGCTACAGAAAAACCTGCCTGCTTACCTTACACCAAAATTTTTAACAAATTCATATAATAGCCTTACTCCAAATCCAGTTGCATTCTTTGGATTGTATCCACGATTCTTAGAATACCATGATGTACCGGCTATATCAATATGTGCCCATGGAGTGTTTTCAATAAAATTTTTTAAAAATGTTGCGCCAATAATTGTTCCAGCATTTCGTACAGCAGGGACGTTAACTATATCAGCAATATCTGATTTGATCTCTTCATTGTATTCTTTATATAATGGCATACGCCATATTTTTTCACCGGTAGTTTCTGAAGCATTAAACAGCGCAGTGGATAATGATTCATCACTGGTTAAATATGCAGCTACTATCTCCCCAAAACTTACGATACATGCTCCGGTTAATGTGGCAATGTCAATGATGGCTTTTGGTTTTAATTTTTTCTCAGTGAAAGATAACGCATCAGCTAGTATCAGACGCCCTTCAGCATCAGTGTTGCCTATTTCAACAGTTTTGCCATTATATGCAGTAAAGACATCCCCGGGTTTATATGCGGTGTGTGAAATCATATTTTCAGCAAGTGGTATAACCGTATATACATTGATTGGCAACTTCATCTGTGCAATGGCGTTTATGGTATATAGACAGGCTGCTGCACCAGCCATATCAGTGCGCATGGTTTCAATGTGTCCTGATGGTTTTAAATTAATACCGCCAGTGTCAAAGGTAATGCCTTTGCCAACCAGTGCAATTGAGTCTTTTTTTGAAGGTGCACCCTTGTAGTGCATCACAATAAGATGTGGCGGATACATACTGCCCTGGCTTACCGCCAAAAGCAGGCCCATCTTCATTTTTTCAATATCTTTTTTGTTATATACTGTGCATTTTATTTTTGATTGTGCAGCAATTTTTTTTGCAAGTTTTGCAATCGTTAACGGATTGGCATTCTCGGTTATTTCATTTACCAAATCACGACATAGCAATGTGTTACTGCATACAATGCTTACTTCTTTTAATAGTGGCGATAGTTGTCCGGGATTGTCACTCAAAAGGATAGCTTTTTCCAATAATGGGCTGGTTTCTTCTTTTTGTGTTTTGTAGCGATTGAATGCATAGTTTGCAAGATATACCCCTTCAGCAATATACCGTGCTGTGTCGTTAGTAACATTAATTTCCGGAACAACAATATGTACTTCCGATACTGATTTATCTGAACATGCACCAACGATAACACTTGCAGCATTGCGCAACGATTCAGGTGTGATGTCTTTGTGGCTGCCAAGCCCAACAAGAAGGATTGACGGTTTGTCTTTGAGTGCTGCAAAAAAATAGGTATTGGGTTTAGCTTTAAATGTTTTAGTATTGATAATTGCAAAAACATCAGATAATGGCTGCGGGATGAACGAATTGCTGTCAATCTGTTCCTGAGTGCATAGTATTGCAACAGTATCCGATGAAGATATTGTTTCAAATTTTTTTGCTTGTAATGTTAGCATGACTTTACCTTTCACACTACTTCAAAATCTATACGCATAAAATCAGTATCAACATTTATAAGACGTACTTTCACAAGGTCACCAAGGCGAAAGCGCCTTCCCAGTCGCCTGCCTATTACTGTATAATCATCTTCATTAACCAGATAATAATCATCGGTCAGGAATTTCAAAGGAACCATACCTTCTATAGGTTTGTCAAGCAAACTAACATAAAACCCAAATCGTGTAACACCGCTTATGATACCTTCAAATTCTTCACCAACCCGTTCTTCAAGCAATCTGCATGCTTTGAGTTTCAAAAGGTCGCGTTCAGCAGATTGGGCCACACGTTCTAATTTTGATGATTGCTCTCCAATTACTGCTAATTCATCAGGGGAATAGGGCGGTTGTACTCTATCAATTAACGATTTTATGCATCTGTGCACAATCAGGTCAGGATAGCGTCGTATGGGGGAAGTAAAGTGTGTATAATCCTTAAAGCCCAATCCAAAGTGCCCTAACGGAGTAGGTCCGTAATATGCCTGCATCAGCGATTTGAGCACAATAAAATTAACTACCTGCTGATACTCTTTTTGAGCAACTGAATCAATAACTCTTTGCAGAGCAAGCCCTACATTTTCTTCTTCTTTAAGAATTATGCCCAGTGTCTTAAGGAAATTTTGCAGTGCAATAAATTTTTCCTGGGCAATTGGTTCATGAATGCGGTACAGGGTTGGCACATTGTTTTGGCGCAAAACACGTGATACAACTTCGTTGGCGCTTAGCATAAACTCTTCAATAATCATGTGGCTGTCAAGCCGTGTGGCAAACGCAATATCAGCAATGGAAGCGTTGTTATCAAATATCATCTCGGCATCAGCCAGGTTCAGGTCCACTCTTCCGTTGGATAATCGCTTTGCTTTAAGTTTTTGTGCCAGGTCTTTTGCATGTCCCAGCATCGTTTTAATTGCGCTTCGTTTTTTGGAATTTAATATCTCCTGAGCCACGTTGTACGTTAAGCGCTGGTCAACGTTTATGATTCCACGGTGAATTTCATGTGTTCGATAGTTACCGTATTCATCAAATTGCAGCATAACCGAAAGTGTTAACCTGTCAACACCGGCTTTGAGTGAGCACAGGTCGTTGGATAACTTCTCAGGTAGCATTGGTATTACGGTATTGCCTAAGTAATAGCTTGTTCCACGGTTGTATGCTTCTTTATCAATAGCATCATCTTTATATACATAAGCAGAAACATCAGCTATGTGAACGTATAACGTATAAACACCATTTTTATATTCTATTGAAATAGCATCATCAAAATCTTTTGCTGTTTCACCATCAATGGTTACTGTTAAAAGCTTTCGGTAATCTTTACGGTGTGCAAGTTCATGTGGATGCACATATTGTTCAATGTTTTCAATGTGTTCATATTCAGGATGTGCACCGGGCAAACTGTATTTCCCCACAATACGCTGTACATCATATTGTTCTTCATTTTCAATTACTGCATTGATGGTGCATTCCTGATAATTTTGTATAAATGAATTTTTTACAGTAACTATCGCCAAAACCCCTGGTTTTATATTTTCTTTTGTAATGACCTGAATATTACCCGGAACATCAAGAAGCTGCAACATGCGGAATTTACCGTTTGGTTTTAAACAACGTGCAAAGAACATCTGTTTATTGGCTGTTACAATTGATGTAACCCTGCCAAATAGTATCCCGCGGCGTATATCAGTTAACTGTGCCTGAACAATATCCTTGTTGCGTGCATGCATTACATCTTCACGGTAAATGTGAACTTCAATGTCATCATGTAAATACACAATACCATCACCTTTTTTGCTGTGGATGAATGTACCCGTGAAATTGAATGGCTGAATTACCTTGAACTTGCCCTTTTTTTTGGTCAAAAAACCATACTGGTACAAAGTGATTACTGCATTTTGAACACGATTTGCTGTTTGCTGAGCCTGACGCTGTGATACCCTGGTGCTTTTCTTTGATTTTTTACTTTTTGATGGAGAAAGCAATACTGCAGCCACAATATCGTTTGGAGTAAAAAAACCTTTTTGTTTTTCAATTGCCTGTACAATGCGCGATGATGTTTTAGACATAGTATATTTTAGCTTTTTCTATCGATGGTATTTGGATTCATAGTGTTCTTTAACTTTTTGTATTTCGTTCTGTTTTTCCTGTATTTTTGTTTTATAGTCATTTATTGTGGCGACAGCTTTTATGATATTATCATCCGTATTTGAAATAGGCCTGTCACTTACAACCTGGTCATACACATACTTTCCAGTATTCAAGTATATCTCTTTTATGGAATGTTCCAACTTTTTTATTTCCATGGTGATGCGTGCAATTTGAGCTAGCTCTTCAGTTTTATCCAGAAACCGTTCGCAAAAATTTACCAGTGATTCACCTGCATCTTTAAGAATTCCCATAACATACCTCAAATGATGATAATGTGAAAGTTGTTATACTATATGTATCAGATAGATACGTATTACTAAAAAAGGATTACCGTAATGAAAATTCCTTACAAATGTTATGCTTATACGGTGGTATTCGTAATAATAAACTGAAGTTTAATATAAACAATATAGTTATTAAAGTCAATACCTTTTAAAAGACAAGTGATTCACCAATATACAGGCTTATACGGTGGGTATATTGGTGTATTACAGGATCAGAGCCCGAAGTAACGGTATAAAATCTGAAACCACGAATATCACCAATCCCTAACTGATATACTATTCCAACTGTTGTCCACATATTTTTGGCTTTCAGGGTGTCACTTTGCAACGGATTAAGATCATTGCCAAAGGAAAGGCTCAACGTTGCACCATAGTAATCATTTTTTTCGTCATTTTCTGAAGATTGGGTTACTGTATCTTTCTGGCTAAAATCGGTAAAAAAGCCCGTTCGTACAACAAGATCTTCAAGTAAATATATCTCTAACCCAACTTTCCCATTTATAACTCTATTGGGATAATCTGTATTTGTATTGTGAACAACACCTTCAACCGTACATGACCACTTGCCTTCACTGATGTATCCATACCCGAATGAAATATATGCTGGAATTATTCTAAAACGAAAGTCATCATTATTTATTGTGGTTTCAGAGCTATTTGTTGGGAAAATTGGCCCAACTTGATAACTTGTAGTTCTTTCTTCCCTTGATGCATGCAATCTGTATATGGGTGAATGATAGAAGACACCTATGCTGTGATGAGGGGTCAGAGCATATTGCAGGCCAGTACCGGTAAATGCAGTAACTGCTGTAAGTTCATTATCAATAATCATTGCAATTTCACTTTGATTTGTTCCACCGGCATCAAGGTATGCAGATATATTTGCCCCACCTTTACCTTGAAAGTAACCAACACCTGCCGATAAACCAAGGTTCAGATTTTTAGTGATATTAACTCCATATCCTGCTACCCCATAATATGATTTTGTATTGATTCTATATGAAGCATTAAGGTCAACATTTAATACATTACCTGTTGCTTTGCCAGCAATAGTAGCCTGTATTGAATCCTGGATGGGAACAAATAATCCATAAGCAATAACATCATTGCCCAGCCAGTTTACTCTGCGGGCATAGGCAACGGTGTTTGGCACAACTGAAATATCGGTTTCTTTTAAATCAAGGCTCTGATATTGTCCAGGTGATTCTTCTATTTGCCAGTATTGTCTGGAATTTCGGGTAAGATAACTATAGGTATTGGCTGATATGTTCAATCTATTGTCATTAATATTTGCAAGACCTGCAGGATTATACCACAGCGCAGTGCTATCATTAGCAATTGCACAATATGCTCCACCAAAACCAGCTGCTCTATCACCAATGAGATATTGATAATTGTTATAATTTTCAAGGAAAGCATATGCACTGCTACCCGTAATATAAACAACTATAATAAATACCATAATTTTGTTAATCATTGGGAACCTCCATAATTTCATAAGTGTATAATTTATTTGTTAAACAAATTAATAATAATGTACTAAAAAAACAAATGATTATTTTTTCTTTTAATACAAAGTATTAGGAAACTACTTTTGTTTAAAATATATTAGGTTTATGATATTGATAATTTTGAAATAAAGTGAACAGTGCCAGAGCATGAGATTGTCACGTAAAAGGGGTCAGAGCACATATAAAATTTCTGCAAAAAAAATTTTTGAAAATTTTTGTTGACAAAACAGTAGTAAAATAATCAATATCAGAAATATCAGAAAATACAGTATATTCAGATAAAACACTATATTATGATTAATTAAGGATAAAAATATGCACAATAATAACTGTTGCAATTCTTCGTGTTCAATCGAAGCAGTTGTTTCAGTAGATGAACGTGGGCAATTAGTATTGCCAAAAGATCTCAGGGAAAAGTATGGGATAAAAGCAGGAGACAAGTTTGTCGTTTTAACTCTTAATAGCACTGAGTCGTTATGTTGTATTGCTTTTGTAAAGGCCGATTCATTAAATTCAGTTGTTTTTGAGCAGATAGCTCCAGTATTCAGCAATTTAGGGAAATGAGTATGGATACTAATACAAAAATTAAAAAAATCGTGCAAAAAAATTATGGCACAATAGCCCTTTCAAAAACTTCATGTTGTTCTGCTGGTTGTTGCAACCCCGGAGATGTTGCTTCCAAAATTGGCTATTCAGCTAATGAAATGAATGAACTTGATTCAGCAAATTTAGGGTTGGGATGTGGCAATCCCAATGCAATAGCTTCTTTGAAACAGGGGGAGATAGTTCTTGATTTAGGAAGCGGTGCAGGCATAGACTGTTTTCTTGCAGCAAAAAAGGTAGGGCAACATGGCAAGGTTATTGGTGTCGATATGACGCCTGAAATGATAGCACTTGCAAAAGAAAATGCAAAAAGACTACGTGTTAATAATGTTGAATTTATACTGGGTGATATTGAACATTTACCTGTTGATGACAATTCAGTTGATGTGATAATTTCAAATTGTGTTATAAATTTAGCACCTGATAAAGAACGGGTATTCAAAGAAGCTTACCGGGTATTGAAACGTGGTGGTAGAATGGCTATATCCGACATTGTGCTTGAGGGAACCTTACCGCCACATATTAAAGAATCTATTGATGCGTATGTAAGTTGTATAGCAGGGGCAATTAAAAAAAGTGAGTATATTGCGTTGTTGCATAAAGCGGGTTTTTCAAATGTTGAAATTGTAAAAGAATATGGTTATGGCAATTTATTTGCAAGTAATGAATATAACAATGATGGCACATCATATGATGGTCAAGAACAATATAAGGAGATAGTAAAAAGTATTAGTCTGGTTGCCTGGAAATAAATAATTTATTTTCCTTGATTTTTGCTTGCCACTATAGTTTTGTATTAACAATATTCACATATCGGTCACCTCGATATACGTGCTTTGCATGCACTTGGTGATCTATTTTCACAATAAGGTCCTCGAGTGCTTGGAGCTAAGCAAGGCATATATCGAGACAACGAGGATTTTCATTCTGACCCCGATATAATTGGGGGAAGAATCTCAGTTATAAAGTAATAAAACGGCAAGATCCTTCCCGATTACATCGGGATTGCATCGGGACTTAAAGCTGGGACTCCTCAGGATGACAGTGAGGGTATTACGTTGTGACTTGTAATAACGTTGATTGCACGTTACAGCAAGCAATGTGTGATAGTCTCAAGTATATAAATGGGATTGCCATGTCCCAACTTCATCGGGACCCGCAAAGACAGTGTGTGAAATGGCGAGATTCTTCATCACGATTTCATTGGGACTCAGAATCTAATAATTTATGTAAATTTCTATGTTTGATATAGCATGTAATTCTTTATTATTCAGATATATATCAATAATATAAAAAGGTATTCGCCAATGAAAGAAGGTTATGTAGTCCCCACTATTGAAAAGATTGCATATGGGTTAGGTGATTTAGCAATTAATATTGCCTATACCACAATAGGTTTTTACTTTTTATTTTTTTTAGTCAATGTTGCAGGCTTACCTGCGCAGTGGGCTGGCATTATCTTTTTTATTGCTCGTGCATGGGATGCCATAACGGATCCGCTCATGGGTATGATTTCTGACAGGACTAAATCTAAATACGGAAGGCGAAGGGTTTATTTTCTGTTTGGTTGCATTCCTTTTGGTCTTATGTTCATGTTAATATGGCTGGTTCCCTCTCATGATCATTATATACTGTTGGGTTATTACGCAGCAATCACCATACTGTTTAATACTGCTTTTACTGTAGTGGCAGTTCCCTACAATGCTCTGATGCCGGAGCTATCGCAAAACTACGATGAGCGGACAAGCATATCAGGCTTTAGAATGTCACTTTCATTTGTTGGGAATCTGATAGCAGCAGTTGGTGTTTCGGTAATTGTAGATGTAATCTTTAAAGGTAAAGAACACTATATTACAAGCTATCCTGTTATGGGTGTTATCTTTGGCATCATAATTATAGTATTGATTTTCATAACATTTGTGGGAACTAAAGAACGAGTTCAGTCTGAAGCGGTCATACATGATGGTCTTTTGAAAACGTTTAAAGCTGTTCTAAGTTTGCATGAATTCAGGATTATTTTAGGAATGTTTTTATTTAATATGATTGGATTTGATCTGATTCAGGCGCTATTCATTTTTTTCCTCAAAGATGTTGTTCTTATTGAAGAAGACATGACTTTTGTTGTTATGGGTATACCTCTCATTGTAGCGGTACTATCAGCACCATTGTGGATTTATATTTCAGACAAACTTGACAAACGCAGAGCCTATATGGTTGCTGCTATATATTTTACGCTATCGCTTTTGTTATGTTTGATAGCTCCAGTACATAATTTGCAGTTTGTAATAATCATTGGTGTACTTGCAGGGGTTGGCATATCAGCATCACAGATAATCCCATTTTCCATGATACCTGATGTTATTGAATATGATGAATATAAAAACGGTGTGCGACGTGAAGGTGCTTTCTATGGCATTACAACGTTTTTATATAAGGTTGCTTCAGCATCAGCTATTGCACTGGCATCAGCTTTTCTGGCTTTTTTTGGATATATTGAAAACAGTGCCACAGCACAGCCACAATCTGCAGTTTCAGCAATACGATATATGATGGCATTTGCGCCAGGTTTGTGCTTTTTGATTTCGGTGTATTTTGTTTCAATATTACCCATTACACGGGAAGGGTTTGATGAAATAAAAAGAATATTAAATGAAAGAAAAAGCATTGCTAATAATGGTTAACAATATTTTATGATATAATTAAAGAATGTGTAATATGCCATTACAATACATGAAGTATACACTATATAGTATTATACAGATATGTTCTATTCAATCTGGAGCAAACGTATGAGACGAAAATACTTACTATGTATATCAATCATTATATTCAGTGTAATGATACTACCCGGTTGTTCACGGAAGGAGAAGGGCAGGTTTTACAGTGATGAATATAATTTTTCCATTGTATTCCCAAAACACTGGCAAATACAGCAGCAGGAAATGGGTGCTGTTGTTGTTGCATTGAGTCCTGAAGAGGGAATGAGTGATGATTTCAGAGAAAATGTTGCAATAACAGTTGAAGAAGTTTCAGGTGATAGTACTCTTGATAAATATTTTGAGCTTTCACAAAAAAATTTAAAAAGCTATTCAAAAGATTACAGGCTACTGTATAAAAACAACACGTGGCTGGCACGCAAACCTGCAATGATTTTAGGATTTACATATACTATGAGTGGGTTAAAATTAAAAGTGTTGCAGTATTATTGCCTCAATAACAATAAAGTGTATGTTATTACATGTACAGCACTGTCTCATACATTTGACCGTTATGAAGAAACGTTTTTAAAGATAGTGAGGTCATTCCGTCTTGAAAAGTAGCAATAGTTACATTTTATTTTGTTGTTTTATATGTTTAGTGAAAAGATCAATATTGTGAAAAAATATTAATTATATTTAAAGATATTTTTAAAAAATTATAGAAGATAGTGGTATAACAATATCTCCAATATCTAAAAAAGCATTAATCAGATTGACATGTGAGAAAGAGCTAATATCTTTAACTTTTATATTCTTTTCTATAATTATACCTTCATCAATCAATTTTGCGCGTTTAGTTCCTGGTAATAGTGGAGTAGTGGGAGTAAGCAATTGATATCCATCATAAAAAACAACGTTTGCTGATGAGCTATCGGTAACAAAACCATTTTTAATAATTAATATATCGTCTGCTTTATTACGCTCTTCAAAAAGCTTAGCTATGTGGGATCTATCAGCATATTTAAATGAGTAATCTATAGTATCATCATACACAACCTTTAATGATTGTATGGATTTTTTTTTGTAAAGTTCATATTCAATACTGGTAATTGCTTCATCATAATGTATTCTAATTTTCCAAATGCCTTTATTAACAGGTTCATGGATGGTAATGTAATCAAGTATGTTAATAGCATCCTTGCAGCCAAATAAGTCAAGACGACTTTTATTCATACGCATATTGTGATAATGCACATTTTTGATTGCACCATCAACACAGCATATCGATTCAATTAACAGGGACATATACCTTCTCAATCATTTCATTGTATTCAATGGCAGGATTGCTGTAAATGGTAATACCTCCACCACTTTTATATACAAATGTATCATTACAGCGTTCAATAAATCTGATCATAACTGCGCTTACGCAATTAACTCCATCATAATATCCAAATACACCAGTATAGAATCCTCTTTCATATATTTCAGCTTCCTGAATTATTTCAACTGTTTTTTTCTTTGGAGCACCTGTGACTGAGCCAGCTGGGAGTAAGCTTGCAAAAATATCCCCAAGATGTTTATGATAATCGGGAAATAATGTACCTTTTATTTTTGAACTTGTTTGCAGTAATGTTGTTTTATATGTTTTAACTGTGCTTACATATCTAAATTGTTCTACAATAATATTACACGATACTTTAGCTAAATCATTCCTCAGTAAATCAACTACAGTAATATGTTCTGCAAATTCTTTGTCATCATTCATTAAACGTTCTTCTGCATTGGGAATACTTGCATCCATGGTTCCTTTCATGGGAAATGTATAGATGAATCCGTTGTGTATTGTTACAAATGGTTCTGGTGAAAAGACTACAAATTGATCATTAAAAAGCAGTTTATACGGTGCAGTGCTATGAAGAAAAATATCGTAAAGAGAATAATTTGTATCTATTGGTGTTGGAAATGTTAGATTAGCTAAATATGAATTGCCATTTTTCAGGTGCGATTGAACGCATCTAAATGATTGTAAATATTTGCTAAATGACACTGGATATTTTTCAAAATGAGGAAGAGGTTTTTGATGTTGTGTTGTGTTAAGAAAATTTGAATATCCATCAATTGAAAAAAGAATAGAATCAGGTATGCTTTTAATGAGATGAATAAAAGGGTTTTTTGCCATATAATCAATAACAAATAAGAAAGGTATATGATGCCTGCCATAATAGTTCATGGGGTCTAATGGATCTTTATCAATAATATAACTGTCGTACAGTGGCTCAAATAGTTTTGTATTCATAATCACATCATGTATGAAGAAATAAAATGTTTTATTTTTAATAGTTGGTGTTTTAATTACATATTAGCGTAACAGTATAAACACCCAAACTTACATGTTTTGTATGTCCCAATGTCAACACTTTTTGCACACAGGCAATTGGTACGCTGGTATATATCTTTTTTAAAATGTAAATCTAACCCAAACATAGAATTGATAAGGTTGCCGTCAATACATGCGCCATTTTCTATTCCAAATTCAGTGAGATTACTGCAGCAACTCTGAATCTGCATGCCACAATCAAACGCTATGTGCGTTATGCAGGTAAAAAACTTGAAAAGTTCATTTTGCCCAAAAACATTCATTGGGTATATTACAATTTCTTTTTCATGCAATACTTTTAGCCTGCGTGTAACCTTTTTGTAAGGTTCCATGATGCTGATAATAACTCTTTGTGTGTAGCCCTGTAATTGTTGTGCTATTGCAGCAAAATTTTTTATGTGAAAATCAAAATCCAATTCTTTAGAAAACACTAGCGGATCATAGCGCCATACTACTTTTTGTGAACCCAGTATCCTGCTTACATCTTTAAATGCCTGTATTGTGTGCTGTAACTCTGGTGAATGAGGTTCAAGCCATGTAGGGTAGCCTGTAATGGTGTATAAAAAGATGTACCGGTATCCTGAATCAGTTAACTGGCTTAAATGTTTCAAAAGTGGTACAGGGTATCGCGTCCAGAAGACTATTGCATCAACATCGGTTGGCAGCAACGATACTTCCTTTCTCTGATTGGGATTAAATGGATTGGTGACAGAGCAATGACCTTTTTGTATGCAATCAATAAACCACTGTGAATAAAATGCAGGGATGTCAGTTCTTCGGCTTGCACTGATTATCATGGTAACTATCGCC
This sequence comes from Spirochaetota bacterium, assembly GCA_029907515.1. Classification (GTDB taxonomy): domain Bacteria; phylum Spirochaetota; class UBA4802; order UBA4802; family UB4802; genus UBA4802. The sequence continues at coordinate 24,424 of JARYLT010000009.1, forward strand.
CATATTTTTTAAAATGAATAACCTTCATTGATTAAAGCATTTTGAATGACAGTGTTTACATCAATGGTGCTGAAGATAGAAGCAATAAGGCTTCCTGGCGTAGAATAAAAGGACATACATTCTTTTGTAACGGGATGAATGAATTGCAGGTACACTGCATGCAGGGCAATTGCAGTGTTATGCAATAACGGAGTGGCGCCATATTTTGTGTCATTGGCAACTGGCATACCAAGATTTGACATCTGTGCACGTATCTGGTGTTTTTTTCCCGTATACAGGTGAATCAGTGCCAGTGAATATGATGGTTCAGTATAAATGATTTTATATTTGAGTGACGCATGCAGGGCAGTATGGTTATCATTGGAAATCAGTGTTTTGTCATGGTGTCGGATGATTGTGTCATGCAGTGTATGCCAGGCGGAATCAGTGCTTTTAGGAGTTTGTACTGCCGCACAGTATACCTTGATAACATCATGGCTTCTGAATTGAGACGAAAGGCGTGAAGCAGCTTTGGATGTCTTTGCATATACCATGATTCCTGAAACCTGCTTATCAAGGCGGTGAACAAGGCCAAGGAATACATTGCCAGGTTTATTATAGGTGGTTTTGATATATTCTTTAAGAATTTCAAGCAACGAATCAGTATCAGTATAATCTTTCTGACTTAACATGCCTGCAGGTTTTTCTACAACAATGATGTGATTATCTTCGTAAATAATGGAAATATTCTTATAGATTTTCATGGTAAAGGTGATATCTTCAAAGTATACTATTCATAACGTATATGTACCAAGTATTATAGTGCAATATTGTTATGTCCACTGTAAAATATTTGTTTATGAATACATAATTTTCCGTTACAATAGAATCATAATAGGGCATATTATACAAAGGTAATTATGTAATTGCCTTTGTGGATGTTTATAAAAAATTTAAAAGCAAATACCGTAAGGAGATCCAATGCAAAAACACGAACACAAAGGGAAATCAAGCAGTGCATATATACATGCGCATGAACTTATTGCAAAGCTTCCTATAACAAATGGAATGCATATTCTGGATGCTGGTTGTGGTGAAGGATATTTTTCAATTGCTCTTTCTGAAAAGTTTCCTGATTCAACAATTTATGCTATGGATTACAATGAACAGGCAATAGATAACCTGAATATCGTAGTAAAAGAAAAACGGCTTACAAATATGCAGCCAATGCTTGGTGATATAACAAAGGATATCCCTGTTAAAGCTGACGCAGTCATTATGATTAATGTTCTGCACGGGCTTGTCTACAATAATGAAATTGATGCTGCAATGAAGAATGCAATACATTCTTTGAATGATAAAGGGTTACTGATAATTATTGATTTTTATAAAAGAGAGGGTATTCCTGGACCATCCATGGATATCAAGTTATCTGTTGACCAGGCTACTGCAACACTGTATCAACGTGGGTTTAAAATTGTAAATATTCTGCAAGCGGGACAATATCATTATGCTATTGTGGCTACAAAACGCTAATGGTAAATGCAAACAAGTTATTTCTTTATTTTCAAAAATTTAAGAAGCACGTCATTATTATTGTCTATAAACCTTTCAATATCATTTATTGTTTTTCCTTTAAAAGCTTGATGTTTAACCAGTCTGAAAAAAAGTTTAGTGGTGGTGTTATAAAAAATTAATACAGTATTTTTTTCTGCAAGTATATGTACGCCATTGAGCAATTCATTAATTATTTCTGGTTGCAGGTATAGATTTTGTTTTTTATCAGGGTGGCTGTAAAGAGTTTTAAGGTTTCCTTTTTTATTTTGTTGTGCGATAGTTACTGAGATAATTGAAAACTGCTGGCATAGATTTCCAACGGGGTCTGGTGTTTGTGGTTTTATTTCTGTTTTTTCTTCCATTTTGGTGGTGGGTTTGCTGGCTTTCTGTTGAAGTGTGATAATTATAGCAGTGCCAATGATGATAAACATAATGACAATGAGAAGGTTTTCGAGAGCTAATTTAATAATAAGATTTTTGGGCAATATAAAACTATATGTTGTGACGATTGTATACTGCGGAGCAGTATAAATAAAAAAATAATATTTATTATTGCTGTAGTATCGTGTGATTTGTGGAAATGTTGTTGAAGGCAATAGTTTTTTCTGGGAAATATCGGTAATAATTGCATCAAAAAGTTTTTGATTAATAACTCTATCTTTTTTAGCTGCTATAAGAACACTGTATTCATTATCAGTAATTGCAATCAGTGATAACTGCTGTAAAGATTTAACCTGTTTCTCCAAGCATTGTGCTAACTCTTTGTCACCTTTGATACCTGCTAAATTTGATTTTTGTAACACTGTATCTACTTGTTTGATAATGGTGCTATTTTCAACAGTAAGAAATCCTATATAGTGGGGTTCAAACGATGACATCCTGTACTTTGAATACATGATAGTGGAAGCAATACAGATAATACTGATTATAATAATTGCTAATGTTTTTTTCATGGTTTTTAGTTTTTTAATCCGTCAAAAATGGTTACTATCTGATTATATACGTATTTAGTATCGGAGTATACAATTAATTCCTGAATGAAAATCATTGAACAATTTATGCAATAATGTTCACTTCCCAGCAGTCTGAGATAGCCGGGAAGTGAACGCATTGTTATTTCAGGTTTAAACTAATAGCAGAAACATCTATTAAGGGATGTTCGTCAAATTTTTTGTTGAATGCAATGATTGTTTCAATGTCACCCACTAATTTGCCCTTTCCTTTGAATGAATATTCATGGTCAGGTGTATACAGTTCAGTTCCTTTTGCTTCTTTGTGAACTTCTTCTTTTGGTGCGTAATCAATAAGCTTAACTGATTTAGGTAATGATTTCAATATACTCTTTATTTCATCACCGTACTTTTTAGCATAGCATTCAAAGTTAAATTCAAATGATGCACCTTCAATTTTTTTAACTGATTTAATATACTTTTTATTAATGATTGAATATTCAGGTTGTTTTTTGACAGCGGCTTCAAATTTTTTCCATGAATTAGCTTCAATAATAACATATTGTAACTTGCTTTTAAGGGTCAGGAATTCTTTAAGTACCTCAGAAAGTGTTGTTGCTTTTACATTGACCTGCTGGCTTAAATAATAGATGAAATTTTTACCTGCAGCTAATTTATATCCCTCAAGCATACCGTATACAAAGTTATAATGGCCTTCCAGTACTACTTCATAAAATGTTTTTGCCATAATACCACCTCTCGTTTATTATTATTGTTAATAGATCAGGGAAAACTATTTCCCCAAATCCAACAAAAGTATATTATCTGAAAAATACATAGGTTACAAGTATAAAAACCGGAATAAGAATGGGAATTGAATATTTAAACATATAACCAAAGAAACTTGGCATTCGTATTCCCGCTTCTTCTGAAATTGATTTTACCATAAAATTAGGGGCATTGCCAATATAGGTATTGGCACCCATAAATACTGCACCTGCTGCTATTGCCTGTAAATATACGTTTTGTTCTGCTATCAGTCGGTGTACAGCTTCTATTTCAGGCATGCCAGCATAAAAGCTTCCCAGTGCTGTATTGAAGAACGTTAAATATGTTGGGGCATTGTCAAGAAAACTTGAAAGAGAACCCGTTGCCCAGAAATAATGAGCAGGCTGTTTTACTGCATTAATCAAAAATGCTAAGGCACCATGTTCACCAGCTTTTAATATTGCAAGAGCCGGGATAATGGTCATAAATATCCCAGCAAACAGGTATGCAACTTCCTGAATGGGAAACCATGTAAATTCATTGTCTTTTCGTATTTGCTGAGAAGTAGTTTTAAGTGATAGTAATCCCATGATGATGAGTACAGCATCCCTGATAAGGTTTTCTATTGATTGATGTACACCTAATATATTGACTTCACCTAACTTAACCAGGCCGCTGAATAATACACCACCAACAACACCAGCTAAGAAAATAAAATTGTGCCAGCCTTCTACTTTAAGCGCCTGCTTTTCACCATATTCTTCTTTGGATTTGTCTTCTTTGCTATAGAAGTATGTGTCAATTATGAAATACAGTATTAATAGTATTGTAACTGCAAAACCCCATACAGTAAAAAGATGTGTCAATGTCCAGAAGAATGGCACTCCGTGTAAAAATCCTAAAAATAGTGGTGGGTCGCCAAGCGGTGTTAATGAACCACCAATGTTGCTTACCAGAAATATGAAAAATACTATGGTATGTACTTTGTGTTTGCGCCATGCATTGGAGCGCAGGATTGGCCTGATTAACAGCATGGATGCACCGGTAGTTCCGATCCAGGAAGCAAGGAATGAGCCAATAACCAGTATAATGGAATTAACTAACGGAGTGCCTTTTAATGAGCCACGTACAAGGATACCACCTGAAATGGTAAATAATGCCCACAGTAAAATAATAAACGGGATGTAGTCAATGATGTAAATATGCAGGATTTCATGTGCAGCTATCCCTTTATAGTAAATAACAAAGGGGATTGCAAATACAAGTGCCCAGAATGCTGAAACTTTTGGAAAATGGTGATGCCAGAAATGAGGGGCAAATAAAGGAAAAAGCGCTATTGATAGTAAAATCCCTGCAAATGGCAGTACTGACCATAATGGCAATTCGGTACCAATGTCATGTCCGCCATGTGATGTTTCAGCGGATTCTGCTGTAACTGCAGGGTGTGCTGCTTCAGCGTAAAGAGCACCTGTACACACCAGTGGCATAGCCAATGCCACAATAACAAGAACTATCGTACAAAAAACTTTTAACTTTTTCATGCCGATCTCCATTGACTGATATAGTATATATGTTGTTGAAGCAATATTTTCAACCGATAATGGATTGTCAAATAAAATACAGGCTGATGAATTACAAAATGGGTTTTGTATGAGTAATTGATATTCATATATTGTGAAATGTTCATTTTGGTGCCAGGTTATATTGGTAACTGATACATCCGGTGAGTTTTGAATGTCCTACTAATTGAATATCTAAGGTCATTGTAAATCTCCCATGCAAAAAAGAATTGATGAAGTGTAATGGTCATGCATGAATAAAGCAACAAAAATAAAGAAAAACCTTATAAATCTGCTTGCAATTACCTTATGTGAGTATATGTTTTAAATGCTTTTGTATTTTTTTATTAAAACCAGGTTACTTATCTTCTGATATTGAGATTCTATGAACACATTATCCTTTTTAGTAAAACCGGTGTCATATCATTGTAATTTAGCATGCAATTACTGTTTTTACAAACGGGTAGTTGATCTGTACCCGGGGAGTCTTCAGATAATGCCGTTTGATGTAGCTGAGACGTTAATAAAAGCAGCAATTGGTACTGGCTCAACGTATATTTCATTCTGCTGGCAGGGTGGTGAACCAACGTTAGCAGGGCTTGATTTTTTTAGGGAGATAGTTACTGTTCAAAACCGTTTAAAGACAGATGTTCAAATCATAGAAAATTCACTTCAAACAAATGGAATTCTTCTCAATGATGAATGGTGTGAATTTTTATCACGTAACAATGTTCTGGTTGGTATAAGCCTGGATGGGCCAGAGGTAATACATGATACCTATCGAAGAGATTATGCAGGCCATGGTACCTTTGAAAAAGTTATGCATGCGATAGCTCTTATGAATGAATATGCCGTGCAGTATAATATCCTTACATTGGTAAGCAATGCAAATGTTACACATGCACGTGAACTCTATGCCTTCTTCCGCTACAATAATTTTGCCTATCTACAGTTTATTCCATGTTTTGAACATGATGAAAAGGGAAATATAATGCCATACAGTATACGTGGAAAGGATCTGGGAAATTTTTACTGTGAGCTTTTTGATGCATGGTATCAGGATGGTTTTCCCTATGTTTCTGTTCGTTTGTTTCAGGATCTTCTCATGTATTCCTTGGGTGCAAAAACATCATGTTGCTGGCTTGGTGAATGCAATTCATATATCGTTGTTGAGCACAATGGCGACTGTTACCCCTGTGATTTTTTTGTGTATCATGAGTGGCACTTAGGTAATATTATGAACTATCGCTTACAGGATATTTTGAATAATGAAAAGCGAAATACATTTGCGCAGTTCAAACGTGAAACAACTCCAGAATGCAGTGTGTGCAGCATTAATAATTTTTGTATGGGCGATTGTACCAGGTATAGATTCACTGCTGATATACATCAAAGAGGCACAAGTAAATTGTGTGAAGCCTGGAAGATGCTTTTTGAGCATTACCAGCACTATGAAAAGGAATTGGTAGAAAGGGTCAGTAAATTACAGAAATCAGTACAAACAGGAAAGTTTTTCCAGTTACAGCGCAATGACATTTGCCCATGTGGTAGTGGCAAAAAATTTAAAAAATGCTGTGGAAGGGCACCTCTTGCCATATAATATAAAAATATTAAAATTTAGAGAAAAAAAGAGAAAATAAAATCATATCTTGCAATAATTACGATTATTCCCTGATAAAAAGCAAAATACTCAAAATTTTAGCATTCATGTTTCAGGCCTACGGTGACGAAAAGTCGAGCAGGGAGTAGTGTCTCCTGACATTGGTCTTTGAAAACACCTGTTGGGGTTTGTGGTTTGATAGTAGCACTCCAGGCTTGGCCTTTTAATGGTTCTGGTCTTGTATGAGCCCAGATACAAGCCTGGAACAGGGTAGCTTTGTAGCTACTCACCCTTACACTGCACTGTCTGCCCGGTGTGGTGTAATTAATGGCAGGGAAGCCAAAACTAATGTGCAAAGGAGTGTAAAATGATTATCAACCACAACATGAGTGCTGTAAACGCTAACAGAACACTTAAGTTCACACAATGGAGTGTGAACAAGAGTATGGAGAAGCTTTCATCAGGCGAAAGAATAAATAGAGCCGGCGATGATGCTTCTGGTTTGGCAGTGTCTGAAAAGATGCGAACCCAGATTCAGGGTTTGCGTCAGGCTGAACGAAATACCGAAGATGGTATGTCGTTTGTACAGACTGCAGAAGGGTATTTAGCACAGACTGCCCAGATTATCCAGAGAATAAGGGTTCTGGCGGTTCAGGCTGCAAACGGTATCTATACCAATGCAGATCGTCAGCTTATTCAGGTTGAAGTATCTGCCCTGGTAGACGAAGTGGATCGTATAGCATCTCAGGCAGAATTTAACCGGTTTAAGATATTAACCGGTGAGTTCTCCAAGATTAATCCAAAGTCAAGCATGTGGTTCCATATGGGACCTAACGCCAATCAGCGCGTAAGGGTATTCATTGGAACCATGACAGCTCAGGCTTTCAGGATGAAGGATGCTACTGGTAAAGTAGCTATTACACTGACATCACCAGGTGGTGCAAATGCTACCATTGGTGTTATGGATGCTGCGTTGCAGAAGCTTTCCAAGCAGCGTGCTGACTTAGGTGCCTATTATAACAGGCTTGAGCATACTGCAAAGGGGCTTATGACTGCGTATGAAAACGTTCAGGCATCAGAATCTCGCATACGGGATACTGATATGGCTGAAGAAATGGTAGATTTTACCAAGAACACAGTCCTTGTGCAGTCAGGCACTGCAATGTTAGCACAGGCTAATTTACAACCCCAATCGGTGTTACGATTACTTGTGTAATCAGCTAGGGGACACACCTAATGGTTCTTTGAAAACTTTTGTGATGATTCTCACTCTCCCTGGACGATTGTACCGGGGCTGTCCTTTCTATTCGGCTGCTTGTTCTGGCGGCCGGTGATGATGGGAGGGCGTCACCGGCTGCCGGAATCACGGCAGCTGATGAGGTCTGGATGATGGGCAGTCCGGGCAACATTGGGGAGAAAACCCCTGGTCTAACATTAGACCCTGTATGTTCATGATGAACATACTGAAAAATCCTGAGATATCTCAACAGAAATACTGGGATATCCTGTAAACGTTCAAGGGAGGGAGAGTTTATGAGAATCAATCACAACTTAAGCGCTATATTCGCTAACAGGCAGCTTAAGATCGTCTCATCGCGAATGGATAAGTCCATTGAGCGGTTGGCATCTGGTCAGCAGATTAACAGAGCTGGCGATGATGCTTCGGGGCTTGCTGTGTCAGAGAAAATGAGGACACAGATTAATGGTTTGTTCCAGGCTGAACGAAATGCCGAAAACGGGCTTTCGTTTATACAGGTTGCCGAAGGATCATTACAGCAGATTAATGATATTCTGCAGAGGATCCGGATGCTATCGGTACAGGCTGCTAATGGAATTTATTCAAATGCCGACCGTGCGCAGATTCAGGTTGAAGTATCGCAGCTTATTGATGAAATCGACAGGATTTCAACATCCGCTGAGTTCAACCGTATGAAAATGCTCACCGGCATTTATGCGCGCAATTCGCGGGTGGGAAGCATATTCTTCCATATTGGACCAAACCAGGGGCAAAGGATTAGAGCCTTTATTACTACGATGAGTGCCAAGGCTTTAAACCTTTACGATGGGAACCGGAAACGGTCAATTTCCACTGTTGGTCAGGCAAATGCCATGATAGGGTATATCGATGCAGCTTTAGATAAGCTGAATCGGCAAAGGGCAGACCTTGGTGGCTACTACAACAGGATGGAAAATACTATCAATGCTCTGGCGATGTCCTATGAGAATATGTTAGCTGCTGATTCCCGTATACGGGATGCGGATATGGCAGCTGAAATGGTTGAGTTTACAAAGGACCAGATCCTCGTCCAGAGTGGTGTTGCGATGCTGGCTCAGGCTAATTTCAAGCCACAGTTAGTGTTGCATTTATTGGGATGAGGGAAAAACCGGTTACCGCAGTGCCGACCGGTATTTGCCCTCTCTTAGAATTTGCGAGGAGAGGGCAAAAATTTTTTAAAATTTTTACAGGGAAGTTTTTTAAGTATACAAGGAGGTAACTTGTATGGATATTAGCAAAGTTTCGGGGAATATGTCTGTAAATGCTTTCAAGGTTAAGCAGTCTGAAGCACGAAACGAGAATAGAAAATATGAAGAACCCCGTTTTACAAAGGAAAATTTGAATGATGCTGTAGACATGCTGAATGCAGCAGCAAAAACGGTTAACAATCGTATAGCATTTTCAGTCGATGAAAAGACTGACCGAATTGTTATGCGTGTTCTGGATGCCAACAATAATGAAGTGATACGGGAAATACCTCCAAAAGAGGTAATCAGGCTTGCTGCTCAGATCAGGGAAATGATAGGCATGTTTATCGATGAGTCACGATAATTTTATTGTAATATGTCGCTTTAGTGATTGGTGAATTTTGCCGATAATGTATTGAAATAGTATGGGTACATTGCTATCTTTACTATTATCTTACATGAAGGGATACATGTATGCCAGTCACTTTAGGCGGCGTAGCATCAGGGATGGATACCGACCAGATAATTCAAAAGCTGGTTGAGGTAGAAGCCAGGCCTATTATACAATGGCAGGAAGAAAAAGATAACTATTCCCGCCGCAAAGAAGCTTTGCGCCTGTTGCAAACAAAACTGAACACATTAAATAATGCAACTAAAGATTTATATGGTTTCAGGTCACCATTCAAGGAAAAAGGTGTCCAGGTTTCTGATACTGGTGTTTTGCAGGCTCAGGCGTCACGTCATGCGGTCAATGGTACACATACACTTGAAGTATTGAATTTAGCTTCATCCCACAAAATATCCACTGATCAGATTAAAGAAGATGAAATATTGCCTGCAGGAACCTTCAGCATTGAAGTAGATGGGAATTCGTATACTATTAAATTTCGTGGTGGTAACATCAAAGCATTGAGTGACAAAATTAATGAAATTGCATCAAGTGTTGTTTCGGCAACAACAATTAAAACTATCGATGATAAAAGTATTTTAACTATTGAATCAAAAGTTCCGGGAAAAAAGGGTGAATTAAAGATACGGGGTGATGAAGAGTACTTAAAAAAGATTGGGCTGGTAAAAGGTGAAAAAGGTGCAGCAAAGGAATCCCAGCGGATAATCTTTGATACAAAATATTTTACCGGGTATACTGGGGACAAACCTGTAGAAGATGAAGATGGAACTCTGACAGTTGATAAAGATGGGAAAATGCTTACAATAGATGCCAGATTATGGCGTGAGTATATTTTACCGGTTGAGTACCAGGCACAAAAGCAGTCAATACTTGAACTGAATATTACATATTCAAAGGAAAAATCAGAAGATGAAGTAATACCATATAAAGTTGAGATAGGTCCTGATGAAACAACTGTTATAAAGGGTATTGAACTGAAAGGGTATAATGTTTCCCGTGAACGGCCTCTTGAAAAGAAACCAAAAAAAGAGGTTGAAGATATTATTGGTGTTGGTGTAGTTTCGGTTGAAGATGGCAAACGTATTGAAAAAATATATAAGCTAGATCACACTAAACAGGGAAAACAGGAAATACCTGTAGGTCAGGATTTTGCAAATAAAAAGATAACAAAAATTTTGTTCTACTGTAATGATGGGAAGGCTACTTTTCAGGATGCTTCACTGATTACTGAGATAAAGGGAGAAGGAATACTTGATCCAAAAAATGTTATAGCTGAAGCAAATGATGCAAAAATAAAACTTGATGGGGTCGAGATAGTTAGACCAAAAAATAACGGTATTGATGATGTATTAAAGGGGGTAACCCTCAATCTGTTAAGCACTACAACTAAACCCGTTACTATCACAATTCGTCAGAATACTGAAACGGCAGTTGAAAAGATAAAGAAGTTTGTTGAAGCATATAATGATTACCTTGCATTCAATAATGAATTAACAAAGGCCGTAAAAAGCGATAAAGTGGGGGATTACCAAAAGGATAAATATAAAAATGGTATTTTTATTGGGGACATGACTTTAATGCGGTTGCAGAATGCATTGAAGACCGCAATTAGCTCTGCTTATCCGTCGAATGTAGAAAAGCCTGTTAAAATGCTTTATCAGATAGGCGTTTCAACCGGTGAAATAAATGCAAAGTGGGAAACTATAAGGGAAGGCAAGCTTATAATAGATGAAGCAAAGCTTGTTGAGGTGCTATCAGAAAATCCGGAAGGTGTTCAGGATTTTTTTGGTTCAGATAATGATGGTGATAACCGCATAGATAATGGATTGGCATTTAAAATGGAAAGTATATTGGATCCATATGTCAGTGCTGGTAAAAACATCATAGTAGCAAAAATGGATCTTGAAGATGCATCTATTAAAGCCACTGATGAGCGCATTGAACGCAAACAGGAGCATCTGAAAGCGTATGAACAAAAATTGAGGCAAAAATTTGCTTCTATGGAAAAGGCTGTTTCAGGCTCCAAGTCACAGAGCAACTGGCTGGAAATGCAAATGAAAAATATGAAACAACAAACTGGAGAATAATTATTATTATAAGAGGTTAGTAATGCAGCTTTTAATTAATGACCATCCTGTTGATTTTACCATAGAAAAAGAAAGCACAGTTAAAGATGTGATGAGTTCGATACACAACTGGGCGTCTCAGCGAAGCCTGATATTTTCAGGTGCTATTGTTGATGGTGTGCTGTATCAGCCTGATTCAGCACCCGATATCCCAATACATGATATTACAAATATTAATTGCTATGTCCAGTCGGTAGGTGATGTTGTGATCGATTCAATCAAGGAAGGCATTGCATATTGTAATAGAGCTGAACAGTATTTAAAAGATAAAGAAAGTTTAGAACAATTAACTGATAATGAGTTTGCTCAGTTGCACTATGGTATTGAATGGATTGTTTCAGTATTACAGTCAGTATTGCATATGCTTGGTCTGGAAAGGGAAGATGTACGGTTCAAAGATATGACAGTACAACAATATATTGATTCAATTAAATCATTACAATGCATGATAAAAGATAACAGGACCAGTAGTGATATTAATAAAATTCATGAATTGTTTCATGATGTAACAACATTATTCAGAGTATTACTTTGCAGTGATGCACTGAAGCATCTTGTGATACAGAGTGTGGATTCACCTGATGTTCTTTTTAAAACACTGCTTGATTTAAAAGCAATGGTTTCAAAGCAGGTAGATAATTTAGAGGCGATAGCTGGTCTGTATCAGAAAGGTAAAGATAATGAAGCGCTGGAAATAATACACACACTGGTAGATTTTCTTTATTTATATATGCGAACCTGCTATCAGGTAGCACCGGTATTTGGCATTAATCTCATAGATATTGTCCATAATGATCAATCTCTTGAAGAACTGAATATCCGATTGCAGGATATGCTCTCGGAAATTGTTGGTATAATGGAAAACAATGATATAGTCAGTCTTTCAGATATACTTGAATATGAATTAAAGCCTCTGATTGGGGAATTAGACAATTATCTTGACAAAATACTTCAGAATATAAAATCGTAGATTCTCCTTTATACTTGACATCAATACATTATTGGTAATAATCAGCAATAATTCCTTCAAATTATTTTATGAAAAATGAAGTATGCGCTCCAGCCCCTCGATGAGTTGGGGCGAACTCTATTTTTTACAGGAGAACCACTTTGAAAAACAAAAAGCTATGGGGTGGAAGGTTTAGTGATACAACATCACCAATAACTGAACAGATATCAGCATCATTACATTTTGATGTCAGGTTATACAAGCATGATATACAGGGTTCTATTGCGCATGCAAAGATGCTGGCAAAACAGGGTATACTCACCCAGGATGATTGCAATGCTATTATAAAAGGTTTGCAAATAATACAGAAAGAAATTGAAGAAGGTACATTCCCGTTTAACGAAAAGCTTGAAGACATTCATATGAATATTGAGGCCCGATTAACGGAGCTTACTGGCGATGCTGGAAAAAGATTGCATACTGCACGTTCACGAAATGATCAGGTTATTACTGATGTACGTTTGTATTTAAAAGACGAAATTAACGATATACAAAAACTCTGTGTTGATCTGATACAAAAACTGGTAAAGAAAGCGCAAGAAAATAAACATATCGTTATGCCGGGATATACGCACATGCAGATAGCACAGCCTGTTCGCTTCAGCCATCATCTTCTTGTGTATGCATGGGCGTATCTGCGTGATCTCAAACGGCTTCACAATGCATTCAATGCTACAGATATCCTTTCTCTTGGGAGCGGAGCACTGGCAGGAGTTAACTATACCACTGACAGGCATTATATTGCCCAGGAACTTGGCTTTGGAACTATCGCACACAATTCAATGGATGCGGTTAGTGACAGGGATTTTATTGCAGACTTTTTGTACTTTGCTGCAATGGTGGGCATGCATTCTTCACGCTTAGCTGAAGATTTGATTGTGTGGTCAACAGCCGAGTTTAATTTTATAAAGCTATCTGACAGCGATACAACGGGATCATCAATTATGCCCCAGAAGCGTAATCCTGATATTGCTGAACTTATACGAGGGAAGACGGGCAGGCTGTATGGCAATTTAATTTCATTGTTGACAGTGCTTAAAGGATTGCCAATGACCTATAACCGCGATTTACAGGAAGATAAAGAACCGCTTTTTGATTCCATTGATACTGTGAAACTGGTGCTGAAAGGTATGGCTGAGATGATTGAACATTTGACAGTGAATGAAGATATAACAAAGAAAGCAATATATAAAAATTTTTCCACTGCAACCGATGTTGCTGATTATCTTGTTATGAAGGGTATTGCTTTCAGGCAGGCGCATGAGATTGTTGGTTCTTTAGTAAAGTATTGTGAACAGAACAATAAAGACTTTTTTACTTTGCCCTTAGAAGAATTGAAGAAATTTTCAGAAAAATTTGATTCTGACATTTATGAATACCTTGATCCTGAAAAATCAACAGAACGAAAAAAATCATACGGAAGCACTTCACTTGAGAGCATTGAAAACCAAATAAAATTATTGAAAGAACAATTGCATGAATTCAGTAATTGATACCGTTACCGGTCTTGATGTGTTGCATCCTGTTACCGTGCTTGTACGGATTATGTGTGCAATTATTGCAGGGTTCTGTATTGGGTTTGAACGCGAGCGTCACTATCAACCTGCGGGTCTTCGCACGCACATGGTTTTATCGTTGGGTGCATGCATCATTATGATTCTGTCATATTTTATTCCCTATGTGTATTCACCAGGTTCAGGTGATCCTGCACGGCTTTCTGCACAGGTTATAAGCGGCATTGGATTTCTGGGTGCAGGTGCAATTTTTAAATATGGATTCAGCATCAGAGGGCTTACCACGGCTGCAACAATATGGACAACATCAGGCATTGGTATGGTATTTGGTGCAGGGTTTTATTTTTTAGGGGCGATAGCTACAGTGCTATTGGTGATAACATTACAGGTATTTGAAAAAGTTGAACTATGGCTTGTTGAACAGAAGAAAATCAGAATATTGCAGATAACCTATTATTCTGACGCTATTGCAGCAAAACAGATTTTAGCAGCAGTAAAGACACATGCTGGTGATATTGACATACGGCAGGTATCCATCACTGAAGATGTGGAAAATCATACATCGGATTTGATTGTACATTGCCGCATGGACGAAGATTTCAGTATTCGGTTGCTTTTTGATGAAATAAAACAACTGGGTCATATCAAAAAGATAAAGATAGATTAAAATTAAATTAATCTACTTTTTTACTTCTTTAGTTGCACTTTTGAATTGAACTGGAGATTATTTCATCTTTTACCATATAATAATTTATTTTCCTGAATCCTGCTCAGATGTACGCTTTCACCCGCTGAAAAAAAATATGTCGTATAACAGGCGGCGGGTATTCGCAGTGGACTGGACAGACCTTTTGCCTGGACAGGACATTGTGGATAGCCGAAGATGTGCGAAATTGCTTTGCAACAAGCACATCGAGGGCGGTAGCACGCCGTCCGATATTCAAAATTGAGGAGCAATTTTGCAACATCAGGCCAAGGCTATGCGCCTTTTTAATAACGTATGCCAATTATTGTGTGCAAGTACTCATCTTTTGATAAGAATTCATAAGTCAATCCGATAAATATTTACGAGTCTTTCCTTGTCATCAGGAATTTTTAAAAATTGATTGTCTGAAAATTTTTTTGTTTCTGTCAATTTACCTCCGCATTTTACTATTGTTTTAATAGACGGCAAATTGTCCGAAAAACAACCTAACATCAACTTTCTAATACCTAAGGATTTAGCATATTCAATTCCCATTTTCAATATTTCTGTTCCATAGCCCTTTTTTCTTTCACTGGGTCGGACAGAGAAGCCTATATGACCTCCGTATTGTGCTAAAAAATCATTTTTTAAGTTGTGCCGAATATCAATCATCCCCACAATTTTTAGGTCATTTTTTCTGACAGCAAAAAATGTAGTTGCTGGCACCCAATTATTATTAACAATATTTCCTTCTTGATTATTTGTATTATGTATCAACCATTGCTCATATTCCATCTGGTCAAACAATGCACTTCCATTGATAACAGTCTCCTGATTTTCAAAAAATTCACCTTTGAAATCTTCTGCTGACTTTTTGTACTCAAGGGTTGGTAGTTGTAATTCTAATTCATTCATAATATTTCCAATGTTTTTATTATCTACTTAGTTTTCATTATTAAACATAATATTCGCAGTTTACAGAAGTTGCCTGGGCTTAAACCCTGCTTTTCGAGTGCCATACATTTCATATTGGCAAGGAGGATGGGACTACACTTTTTAGATTACTTTTTCCAGAATATCAACTGCATCGCTTACACATTGCTTGCATACTTTATTATATAAATCCTTTTCCTTAAACTCTGCCTGCCCTTCGGGTGTTGTTAATTCACATCCTCCAAGTAACTTTCTACAAATAAACGTTCCATGTTTTTCTTTAAATTTGTCCATGAATTCACGTGTTTTTTTATATGTTTCTTCAGTAAATGAGCCATCCCCTTTTTCTCCTCTTCCATATCGCAATCCAATTACCATTATTCCACCAGTAACAGCCCCACAGACTTCCTCCTTACGACCCATTCCAGCACCAAAGCCACATGATATTTTCAATGCAACATCTTTATCACAATTTAAATAATCACAAAAAGAAAATAGAACAGATTGGGCACAATTGTAGTCCTTAGTAAACTTTGCTATGGCAACCTGAGATCTTTTCATCTTAGTTTCTCTCCTTATTTTTTTTCTATTTTAAGTTACATTCATCAGATCCTGTTCACAATGGGCTGGCCTGACCTGACATTTTGCCTTATGGGCGGCTGGTTTGTGAAGTGCCAAAAGGCATTTGGGTGAGCGAAGCAAACCGCAAACACGCTGTTATCTGCCGTTGCCATTCTTGTCTTGAACTTTAACATCGATTCCCATTCGTTTCATATCCTGCATAAACCGGTTTGGCTCAACAATGTTGGCCTGTAGCCATAGACCAGGCTTTCTAATCGATCCATCAAGGTATTGCAGCAAACAAGCCACAACAGGAATAGCAGTAAAATAGTAACCATCTTTGTGTGAAAGTTGTATTTCAATGTTTTTTAATTTGCCGTTTTTTTCACCAATGGCTTCCAATTTCACAACTAAACCATACGGGGGTTTTGAGAAAGTTGAAAGGCTCCACTGCATCAGTTGTGACATTGGCTTGATTAATATCTTGGAAAATAGTTTTAGAGAAATAAAGATGAATGGAAAAACAAAGTAATCTGTAAACCAGTTAAAACCAGCTATATAAAAACCAGTCTGGTTAAGAGTTGGAAAGATAAGTGGTATTTCACGAAGTTCCTCAAAGAACATAGGGGCACATTGTCTTTTGCCAAATTCACTTCCAAAATCCATTGCAACATAATCTTTTGTGCTCATGATATTTATTTTTCGCCATTCTCCATTTTTGTAGATAAATGGTAGAAAATCTATTACCTCCTCAACAAATTCAATTTTTGTTGATTCAGAAAATTCATACTCTTTGAAATTTATATTCATAACACCACCGACAATAGCCTTCTCCATACTGTCGAAGTATTGACCAGCATGGCGTATTAAAGCTGCAGGTAATCCGGGATGAAATCCGCCTCCTGTGATAAAACACCGATCAGCATTTTTAATGGCTTCGACTAAGGAATACAATGTGGCATAGATTTTAGGTCCAAAGTGAATATCTATATAATCACAACCTGCTTCCAATGCTGTTCTTGCAATCTCTTTTGTGTATTTAGCCGTGCTGGAAGCTACAACCACAAAATCAATACCTTTGAATGTCTGTCTAAGATTTCCTAAGTCTGACGCATCAGCAAACACTCCTGTGACTCTGTTTCCTTCAAAAAGATTGTTGAATTGGTCAGCGGCTGCCTTGGCTTTCTCAAGATTTCGTCCGGCCAACACCAACCTGACATTTGTTTCTTGCAATAATAGCTGTGCCAAAACACGACCAGCATTTCCATATCCACCTAGTATTAAAAATGTTTTGATATCCATAAAATCCTCTTTCTATATGGCAATGGTAGATAATGTCTTGCTGCTTTGAGCCGTTTTAATTGTATAGCCGCTGTTATATGTTGTTGGCGTGCTATTCTTTTTTATCATAAACATATTCTTTCACAGTATAATTTCTTTTGCTAATAATATCATAATTAATAGGGTAAAGTAAAAGGGCCAAACAGAAAATGATATTATAGACTTGAAAAAGGTTTTTATCCAGTTTCCCTTGGGAATAACAGCAAATAAATCATAAAGCATTTTTCTGGCTCTCTGGATTCGCATTTTAGTTGCAGAAAGAGAAATGCCAATGATTTTTGCTACTTCAGCTTGTTTTTTATTTTCTATATCGCAAAGTAATAAGGGAATGCGATATTTTTCTGGAAGTAATTGGATCATAGGAATCAAGTACTTAATGGGGTTGAAAATTTCATTATCTTGAGAAAATAGTATTTCATCAATATCAACGTACTCTTTATAGTTTTCTATAATTTTTCTTCTCCTATAATAATCAATTAATGCGTTTCTTGTAATTTGATACAGCCAGGCTCTTAAGTTTTTTACGGGTATACTTTTTTGATAAGCGAGAGCCACTTTCAGCATAACCTCCTGAACTATATCTTCGGACAAATGAATATCTCCGGTTTTTCCGATCAAATATTTTTTTAATTGTTGATAAAAGTATGAGACTATTACATCTAAATCATAGCAATCTACTTTTTCTTTATTCATCCTAAAAACCTATTATTCTGATGTTAGTTAATCATTCGCTTGGTCTCGCCAGTACCCGAAGATGGCGACCAACTGGAGCCAATTTGGGCGGAACGAAGCTTAGCCGGCTACCCGTTGTTAGGTGCCGTTTTTAATATTTTCATTTAATCGGTCGTCTTCGATAAATTTTGTGTTTTGAGGATTTCCTTCAGCCAAAAAAATTTTATTTTTCGAGATATCAAAAACTGATGACCATATTGTCTCAAATTTTATTTTTTTATACTGACAAATAAATCCATATTTACCACTGAGAATTTCTTGAGTATATATCAAGGGGTTTTTATTACCAGGTTTTTTTAAAGCATTATATGCTGTTTCATATCTTGGTTTTGAAGAATATACATTCTGTTTACTTCTGTCGTGTTTTTGCATTTTTTTTGAAGTAAAATGATTGACAGTTACAATGAAATTGTTCCCACTTTCATTTTTTTCAGGATACCTTAGATTTATTTCAAAGGGGTTGCATTCTACAACTATCATTTCTCCTGTTTTATCTGTTAAAAGGATATTACAGCTTGAAGCAATAGGTAACTTTTGTAATACATTTATTCCTTCTTTTACTGTTTTACAATTTTCTAAAATATAACGAACTAAGAATAGAGAATTAAATCCAGGTTTTATCTCATCTAATTTAGGAACTACAAATGTCATGGCAGAAACTAAACCATATTCATTTAATCCCTCTTCTCCATTTACGAAAGAAGAAGTATTAATAATAAATTTATTCTTATTTTTGGGCTGATAGCAAATACTTTTACTTACATTTTTTAAATATGAAGGTAAATCATTGTTTCGTCCATAAAATATTTCATTATTATGTATAAAGCTAAAAGCTGTACACCCTCTTACTTCAACATTGTGATTTTCTCTCGTAATAAGACAACATCCCATGCACATCATCCATGATGCAAATAATTCAAAATCATAGTTTATTTTATCAGTAATTCCTTTAATCTCTTCTATTGCTTCTGGAAAATATTTATTTAAAAATTTTATACTTTCTTTACCATGTTCTGTCTGAAATTTGTTTAGTTTGATTGGAAATTGGGTCTTATGTTCTAGAAAAAAATCTCCTAATTTTTGTCCCATTTCATAATGTTTGCCTTCAAAATTCAATTTGTACATATATTGCATTTCCTTATACAGATAATCAACTATAAAAAATAGCTCCTAACGCGGCGGCGGTGTTGCGTGCTGCCGAGTTGCGCAAAATGGAGCAAAGCGACATTTTGCTCATCGGCCGCGGACATACTAAGTGCGAGGCGAAGTCGAGCATTTGGGTGAGGGCGCTAACCCGAACCGTATGTTCGCTGTTATGTGCAGTGCTCATTATCATTTTGTATCTACATTCTCTTTCACTAAAGCTAAACACAATAAAGCGTGAAACACTCTATCAGCGGTGTTCTGATTGAAAGTTTCTATAAGACTTATTCCATGACACACATTATTGCGAAGATTCCATCCTCTTGGATTAGTAAATAATACTCTAAAAAAAAAGGCTCAAATCTTCTCCGAATACCTTATTTATATGCTCATCCCTTAACAACTCATCCAATGTTCTATAGTTAAATCCCCCCGAACGTGAAGACTTTAAAACAGATAATCCGATCATCTCTGCTAAATTCCTAACTAAAGCCTCAATCTGTGGAATCAAAATATGTAAAGCAACCACAAATTGACTATTCAAATAAGCCTCAATGCCCATTGCAAAGAATTTTTTTCTTCTTTCATCAAAAATAGGAGATTCATAGAGATAATTAACTATAACCTCATCATTTATATTAAACTTCTTAATAAATTTATTTATTGTTTCTCTCAGAAAAAGTGATTCAAATTGCATGTTTTGTGAGATTTGAAGAACTATGTTTCCATCAATGTCTTCTTGTAATGAGCCAACGGCAGCAATCGCACGTCCCGTTTCATCAATGATTTTATGAGGAAAAAGGAAAAAAATAGGGAATTTATGAGACAAGCCTTCTAATTGTTTTGTAACGTAATCTTTTTTAGGAACATAATAGATTGTAATTTTTTGACATGCCGTTTTAAAATCCCCCTCAATTAAACTGTCAATAAACTTCTCAATTTCATTCTTTGGAATTTCTACTGATGCCTCAAGTCTTTTCATTTCTGACGGAATATTTTTTGAAATTCCTCTTATTTTAATCTGAAGTTTATTTGCTTTTTCCTTTAATCCATACTGTAAATAAATGCAGTTTAATTCTTGTAACCAAGTAACACCTACTAAAGGTGATGCTTGCTCTGCTACCCTTTGGACCATGTTACCATATTTAAGTAATATATTTTTTACCTTATAAGATTCTTTATTATTATAATAATCTGCTAACAACATTGCTGCGTTTTTGGTTGCAAAATGATCATTCCCTTTTAATAATCTTTCAAACCTATCCTCTAAATCCTTTATAATTTTTTGCTCTTCCCGTTGAGTTATCTTAACCTTTTTGTTCTTTAGAAGCAGTTCATAAGAAAACCCCCACAGACCTGGCTTCTCATCTTCTGCTATTTTTTCTTCGTAACTGACGATCGCATTTTTTAGCCTATCTATCCTTTTTTTATCGTTAATGGTCAATGCAAGAGATAAAGCGCGCTCAAACTTTTTTATCACATATACATCATATTTATACAAATCTTTTTCTGCAATTTCTATAACGCTATCTACGAAAAATTGGGCAATTGAATAATGCGGTTTTTCTCCATTAATTTTTTCTGAAAAATCCCAAACCAAATTAGAATATCTTTGCTTAAGAATGGGGTGTTTAGATTCTTTGGCCCTTTTTTCCCAATAAGAAAGAATATCTGAAGTTACTTTTTGAATGCTTGGGTACTCAACCATCTTTCCTTCTTTGTTAGGTAGCACAAACATAGGCCCGAAGTAAATACCCCATCCTGATTTATCATTTGGATAATTTTCTGTAAAAGCAAAAGCCATTTGTTCCCAGAGCAAAATTTCTGGAGGGCTTTGTTCAAATTTTTCTTTTATATAGCTTTTAATTTTTTCAGATATTTCGTATTCCGATATTTGTCCTGATACCGATTCTACTTGATCTATGAACTTTCTTATTTCTTCATTTATACTCATTTTCAACCATCCTCATTACAGAGCATTGCATATAACGGTTTGCGTGTTTGTAAAGTGCCGAAGGTATTTGTGTGAGCGGAGTGAACCGCAAACGCGCTGTTATATGCTGTATGCCAATTCATTTCTCGCCTGAAGCCACGAATATGCTGATGCTGGCATACTCGTCTCCATAACTAGATTGTGCACAGCAACTCTCACCTACACAATCCACGACAACATTTTTGAGTCCTGCCTCTGTAAACCATTGCCTAATTTCCTCTCTCTTGAAACCCATCCAGTGGTCATGATGTTCGTCTCTCAAGAACTCAAAAGTGTTCTCATCCAAATCTGTAATAACAAGCTTACCGCCTGGCTTTAAAATTCGCACCATTTCCTCTATCGCCTTCGGTGGAAACTCAACATGATGCAGATACATGTTGGCAAACTCATAATCAACGGCTTCATCAGGAATAGGAAGTCTTCCCGCCTCTCCCAATCGGTAGTCAATCCCCCCAATGTTGGCGAATTTCCTTTTCATCTCTGCCAGCATCGCTTCAGATTGATCTACAGCAATCACCAACAAACCCTTTTGAATAAGTCCTTCGGTGATAAAACCTGTCCCGACTCCGATATCAGCGGCAAGTTTGCCGGGTTGTACCTCTGCAATGGAAATAGCCTTTTCTCTCACTGCTTCAGAGAAGAAAGTTCATCGCATCTTGTCCCATTGATAGGCAACTTCATCAAAGTACTGCTTGCTGTTCATAACACATCCCTTCCTTTCTTTGGTACATGGCGTATAACTGCTCCAGAACAAAAGAAGATTTTGCGTAGTAAAAATTTGGGTGAGTACCGTAGGGCACGAAGCTTTTATGCTGTGTTGTCCGAAGTTACACTCTATTCTCCCATTGCCAATTGCTTTAAGATTTTTCTGTATTCCATTATTCGTTTATTTACTTCTAACATTTCTTTAGTTAATTTTGCATAATCTGGATAATTCTTTTGAATATCTTGAGGTGATAGGCCTTTATTCTCATCTGCCTCAATCGCTGCTTTATACCATTTTCTAAATATTGCTTGCCACCTTGTTAAATGAGGACGTATTCCTTCATTTAAAACTTCTATAGCAATTCTAACTAATTCTTTTGTACTTTCATCTTTTCTGATTTTAGAAACTGGTATGTCTTTAATTAATTCCCTGGTTAACCTGAAGAATTCATACCAAGAATCGTAAATTTCACTTATAACATCATTGTCTAAATCAATTTCTAAACCTATTTTTCTTGTTCCTAATTCCACCCAAAGCTTATATGCTATCCGTATGTCTTGATAGTTTGGTCTTATTTTTACTTTTTGGTTTCCAATTCCAATAACAGCTTCGTCTATCTCATATGCTTTAACTTTTCTCCACAATCGTTTAAACAATTTCATTTTTATTTACACCTGTTATTTTTGAACTGTTCCCTTGAATTATCAATTTTATCTACCTTATCGATTCTTACTTGGAAAGCTTCTTCAATCCATTTTTTTATTTTAAATTCATCTTCTGTCCAATCATAAAATTTAGCATTGCCCGATTTAAGATTATCTACTAACCTTGGAGGAACAATGTCTGGATTGTATTTATCTTTGCCATAATCTGGATGTGTTGGTAAGCATAGCCCTAATAAAACAGAATATCCCCCAACTTTTTTATTTAAAGCGGCTGATATTTCCCAATCAACATGCTTCCTTCCCCATGTTTTAAGGCCAACCAATACAACTAACACAGAGGTATCTTTGATATAATTCTGTTGAATCAAGCGTTTAATATATTCAGTGCTAACATCCGTATCTATATCACCTGGTTCGACAGATTTGCTTATAAATAAATGTCCAAACATCTGTTCAAAGCGATTTCAATAATACTGATCGTCTTTATGGTAATAACTTATGAAGACTTTGTGCTGAGTATCTTTTTTAGATTCAAATGGATAATTCCAGCTCATCTTTCCATCCTCCTATTTGCAATTTCGCACAACTTATTATATACGAAATTTCGTATGATTTCCAGACTTTATAATTAAACTTCCTCCATAAAATATGTCAAATAAAATGTAAATTTTCTTTAAGTAATTGTCGTTCCAAGCCAATAGTGGAATAGTTTCTCCAACTTTGAGAGTGGAAAATTTTATGCAGTAGCTTGATTATCTGATTGTGTTTTTAAACATACCACTTTAAAACTTCTCTGGCTTGCTCCCAGCTTTTCACCGCCTTTTCCTTGCCAAATATTTTTAACATGCAGGGAGGTTTTCTTTTACTCTTCTTTTCCATTCACAATATTTGAGTTATACTTCCACCTTCATTGTTGTAAATGCAATCAATAAGCGTGTTAAACATTATATCCGACACCCTTAAAAAAGGTGTAACAAAATACTCCGTCCACTTGAGTTGTTCTATATAAATCCTGGATTCCTTTATCAAATGTATTTTTGTCAATAATCGAAACTTCTATGGCTTTTTCTCTTATTCCTTCTATCATTGCGGTAAATGTATTTTTTGTAAATCCCTCCACAAGTTCAGGTCTACTTGAATCTACATAAACCATCCTTGGAGAAACCTTACAATTCTTAAAACCAGCTTCAATTAAAAGCGGATAAAGTTGTCTTCCGATTAAGGCATTGCCTCCTGCCATTGCCTGCAACTTCACCTGCAAATTTATTACTTTTTCTGCATATTCACTGTAAGGATAAAAATAGGCAGAGCCATGATCCCCTTCAATCAAAGTAATAGTACCGCCTTTTTTTAATACTCTTTTTAATGCTTTTAAAGCATTTGAAGGAGATGGAAGATGTTCCAGCACAAAACAAATAAAAATGTGATCAAAACATTCATCTGGGAATTTCAAGTCAAAAATATCCCCAGTTTGAAATTCAACATTGTTGATGTTCAATGATTGAACAACTGAGCGAGCTTTATTTAATGAATCTTCTGATATGTCAATAGATATAAATTTTGAAGAGGGATTTTTTAGAGCAACAATTCTGGTCTGTGCACCAACACCGCAACCAGCTTCAAGAATGACCGAATTTTCTGGAAAAACAGAGTCATAATGAAGCAGTTCACTTAAACAATTAGCCTGATCCTCAAGGCGAATAGATTCTCTTTCAGTATAACCGTGAACATATTTAAAACTCATTTTGACTTCTCCTTTATGATCAAATATTAACTTTTTTCACCTTCAAATATTACTAATTCCTCATCAGTAACCAGAAATATCTGGAAAAATCACTATGCAGTCGTCTGTTTTGTAATTTTCATCATTTCATTTTCACTTCGCATAAACTCATAAGGCACTTTTATTATTTCTATTCTGCACCCCTTAGGCAGGTCATTGATTATTTTATCAACAAATGGTGATTTCTTACCATTAAATCCAATCAAAGGAAATATTCTGATTTCATTGGATATTCAAAGCATTTCTTGAATAGAATCTTTATGAAAATCATAACTCAATCTATCATCATATAAAAAAAGGAAATGAGACGATAAAATCAGAGAAAATTCATTGTCCGTAAACGGAAACTTAGTAAGCTCTGATTTTATATATCTATTGCCTTTCTCCCTCCTGTAATGTTTAATAAACTTAAGATATGTAGTCATGCGACATTCTTTCAATTGGGCAGGTGCCCTGAAATATTTCCAGATATACATATCTTCTACCTTAGAAAGAGCCTGCATAACTTTTGATAGCTCAACCTTGCATTTTTTCTTAAGAATGTCTGGATCATTGTCATAAAAAATATTTGTAGCAACAACATTATATCCATATTTTGATAATTCGGCTGTAAAGGAAGATGCTCCGGCTGGACAATCCAGTATTTTTTTGCCCTTTAAGTAATTGACATCTAAATCAAACATTTTTAGATAATCCTTACAGCTTCGACCAATAAATACTATTTTGTCGATGTCAAACTTTTTTTCTATAAAATTTCACCATAAAAAACAAAAATTTTCCCCAACTGATTACAATTTAATGTTGCAATTAATAAACTTAATCAAAATATCAAAAATCTACCATATATTATATTATAAGATTTATTTTAACACACTCATCAAGCTATTTTATATGGACATCGTAAACAGATTACATCCGTTAACAAAAAAAGAAGCAACACTCAAACAGTTCCTTAGGAATGAAAAACTTTGAGTAATCGAGAAGTAAAAAACAGCAAAGCGTGGCGAGACAAAAATGGATGTCTCCTAAAACCACTTGACATTCAAGCATTCTTGACGTCACCCATCCTGCTCTTTAACTTATTTCTGGCAAATAGTTCGGGCAAACTTTTCTATTCTGTCATTATCAATATTTGAAATACTTTGTTTTATACCTGATACGTTACAAAATAAATACTTATGAAAAATGCTGGTCTTCTCTAAATTAACCTCATATCCAAAGGTTTCTTTAGTGATTGCATGATTGAATAATTCCTTCCAAAAGACTCTTTCAAATTGTTTGTTCTGCTTTTCAGGATCTTCTTCGCCTGCACAGACAAATAGTCCAATCCTCTTTCCCATAAGCTTACCAATATTTTTATTAATGTAATTGGTTAATTATTTTTGAATTTTGCCCATGTAGACAGAACCACCAAGTATAACCGTATCAAAATCCTCAATATTTACTTCTTTTTCATTCTTAACATTCACCGGAACTGTGTCTTCAGGTAAATAAGACTTAAGCATTTTTGCAGACCTCTCCACACTTCCATATTTTGTGGAATAAATTATAATCTCTTTCATAAAATTCTCCTTTATAACTTAAAAATAACTCTATCCGGGTAAGGGTATGTCGTATAACGTATCACATTTATGCGATGTTTTCACCGTAGTATAGCGGAGGTGAGAATATGGCTTTAGCCCGAAGCAGCCAACTGGAGCGGAGCATATATGCTCTGTTAAACAACATCAGCACGCAACTTATTAACCCATTTTTTATCCATTACAGTTAATCTCTTCTTTTTCAAATTTTCTTTCACAATCCATTTAATATGTTTATTATTACATCTTGCGATTTTCTCGAAAGCTAATTTGCCCTGGTCTGGCATAGAAACAATAGCAACACTCCATCCATATCCAAGAGTTTTTCTTAAAGAATTTTGGCTTTCAGAAAGTTTTCCATTGATTTTATCAAAGCTCATTGTAATCTTATAAAGAATTTCAAATAACTTAATAACAAATGAATTTTCCTTTAAAATTTTTGGCTCACATAAAGCTGCAACAACAGCTCGCTTCTCTAAGTCATTGCCATCCGTCCAGTTTTCAAGATTATTAATTATCTCGCTTGTATTGTGTTCTGTAATTTCCTGTATACCAATAGCAACTGCTTCTCTAATTCTCCAGCTACTATGAGATGCATATTTTCTTATCGTCGCTAAAGTCTTTTTAATATCATTTTTGTTTAAAATGCAATATCCAACTATACCACACATTACAACAAATTCTTCTGGAGAATTATGCAAATCATCTTTATAGAAGGATAAACATTCTTCTACTTCATTTTTTGTGGCATTTTCTGAAAAAGAATATAAAAGTTCTAAATTACCCCTTGGTCCTGGCAGTCCTGAATTCTTTAATAAATTCTCAATTGTGTTCATCATATGATTGTACCTTTCTACTCAATTATTGCCCTGTTAAAAAACATCTCTCTATCATTAATCAGAAGGATTATTGTAATAATCAACAATAATACAGTCTGTATTACTTTGCTGTTCGGGTGTGTGGCAAATATTTCATTTGATACATTTGCAATGAGATGAAAAATAGTCGCTACAAATATATTTCTTTTTGCTTTATAATATAGCCAGTTCATTAAAAGTACAAACACAAAAATACTTGCAATAAAATTAAATGAATATAATAATCCTTCTGCAACAACATTGCTATGGTAATAGCCTTTAATAAAAGCCAGTGGAAAATGCCAGAATACCCAGTATATGGCAAAAATTATAGATGTATTAAACAGGTTAAACTTCCTTCTTAAAGTATCAGTTCCATAAGAATGCCAGGCTAACTCTTCAACTATTGGTGCAAATATAAGTATAAACCACGGTGAAAAAATAAAAGAATTAAATGATGGTTTACCTGAAATATAAAACTGGGAAAGGCTGTGACCAAAAAGAACAGAAATCAATTGAGCTATAACAATTGAAAGTGGAATTAAGAAAAATGTTATCGCAAAATAGAATAGATTAAATTTTTGTAGATTAAAAATCCTGCTTTTCAAATCTTCCATGAGCTCTCTGTCACTATGGAATAAGTAGCCTGCGACAATAACAGGCGATATTAACCCGAGTATACCCAATGAAGGAATCAAAAAAACGATAGGTCCTTGATTTTCCAGATGACTAAAATAGGCAACGATGAACCATAGTACCCATGGAATTATCAACGATAATCCATAAAAGAAAATCGGTTTGTTATACTTATCAAGTATATTTATCATCTTTTCATTAAATATAATTAGTAATTAATTTTCCAAGTTTAGAATTTTAGATTACATAATAATTTTTTCAAATCTAATATTTTAGAATAATCAATAATGTCTGCCAAAACATGTCCTATTATATATGAATTCCATGCTTTATCCTCCAATCATACTGAATACTCAATAAACCACGTATAACTATTTCAAGCAGAATTGCACTTAATGTCCTCTAGTTTGAGACGATATTGAGTATAGCGTTAGAGCACCTGACAGGCCAATGTGGGTACAATAATTACATTTGATCAAATTCTTTTGAATTAACATCTTAAATTGGTTTGCAACCCCCAATGCTTTTCAATAAGTTGTTATATTTATAACCAACTTTAATCAACAATTTCTGTAATGATATCAATTATACTAACAAGACATGATGTGCATACCTTATTCTTTTATTAACAATTTAGCTAACTCCATATCTTCGTTTGTAGTTATCTTTATGTTTGTATAAAAATCTCCTGTTATGGCTTTAACTGTATACCTGGCAAGTAAAGCTAATGACACATCATCAGTAGCATTAGTCGTGTTGCGTTCACGTGCTTTTTGGTGTGCATCCATAATTATTGAATAACGAAAACATTGTGGTGTTTGTGCAGCGTAAAGGGTTTCTCGCGGTAAAATGTGTGTTACTGTAGAATCATTGACCTGTGCAATTGTTTCTTTCAAGGGAGCATATATACCACATGCACCATATAAGGTAGCTATCTCAATGCACTGTTTAATCATGTCATCAGTTATAAATGGGCGTGCTGCATCATGAATCAGAACAATATCATCATTGGCAAAATCGTATGCTTGCAATCCATTAAAGCAGGATTCCTGACGAGTTTGACCACCGTGTGTGATGATAATGTCGGTATCAGGAAAATAGGTATGTATAACATCTTCCAGCTGTTGCTTGTAATCGGGATGAATGACTATTATTATTTTATCAATTAACGGTGATGCGGCAAATGTTTCAATTGACCATGCAATGATTGGTTTTTTACCAAGCTGTAAAAATTGTTTAGGGACAGCAGTTCCCATACGCTGTCCCATACCACCTGCTACTATGATGGCATAATGTTTCACTGTTTAATCCCAGAGCTTTTTTGCTAATTCGGCAACACGCTTACCCAGTAGAGCTGCATTCTTCTTTGTCTTTTCATCGGGAGCACCTGTGCAGGATACCCCATAATGGCCTGTTGCTTCCATAGGATCGCCAACAATAACCATCCCGTATATGAGCATTGCCTGCAATATTGAAAGGAGTGTTGTTTCCTTGCCACCTGACGGATCACTTGAAGTGGCAAATGCAGCGCCAACCTTGTTTTCCATCTTTCTTCGAATAATAACATAATCATCAAAAAGGTGTTTTAATTCTGCTGCCATTGTCCCAAAATATACTGGTGAGCCTGCAATTATACCATGTGAATTCAAAAAATCATCTTTGGTCACTTCTTCTGTTGAGCGCAGTATGTATTGAGCACCCTCTACCTGTTTAACGCCTTCTGCTATTGCCTTTGCAAGTTCTTTAGTATTGCCTGAACGGGAGTAGTATAATATTAAAATCTGGACCATAGAGCTTACTCCTTATTGTAGTATGCAGGATAGTTACTGTTAATAAATCAATGATTAAAATAAAGTCAAAGTATAATTTTGTCAATAGTTGCTATTATTTTTTTGCGATAGTTACTGTAAATTAGACTTGCAATGATACTGATTTAATGGTTTTCTTGTAGCGTCACGATGTAAGTAATAGATTGCTTGCAGTAGGCTATCTTCAATAATAGTATACACTATGAACTATACACAAAATTTTATGTTACAGTGAGAGTATATTGATATGAGCTATCACACAATGCTATCGCAACGTGCAAATGAATTTACATCATTCATTGTGATGGATGTCATGGCAAAGGCTGAAGAACTGGAACGCAAAGGTGAGCATGTTATACACTTAGAGGTTGGGGAGCCTGATTTCATGACACCTAAAGTTATTGAAGAAGCAGCCCAAGAGGCATTGAAAAAACAAAAAATAAAATATACCCATGCGTTGGGATTACTTGAATTGCGTGAAGCAATCTGTGAATATTATTACAATGAATATCATGTATCGCTGTCACCTGATCAGATACTGGTTACAACCGGGACTTCGCCGGCACTTCTTTTTGCCATGCTTGCCATCATCAATCCCGGCGAAGATGTTATTGTGTCAAATCCCCGCTATCCCTGTTATCAAAATTTTATCATTGCAGCCGGAGGATTGGTCAATGAAATCGTTACCTATCCTGAAGAGGGTTTTCAGTACCGACCTGACGATATAAAGAAAAAGATAACTCCAAAAACTAAAGCTATTATGATAAATTCACCCTGCAATCCAACAGGAATTGTCATGAGCAAAGACGCACTGCAAACAATAGCACAGTTTGATAAACAGTTTATTATATCAGATGAAATTTATCATGGCCTTGTGTATAAAGAAAGAGCGCATTCTATACTGGAGTTTACTGATAAAGCCTTTGTTATAAACGGCTTTTCAAAGCTATACGCAATGACTGGATGGCGGTTAGGGTATTGCATTTTCCCAAAAGAATTTTCAAAAGTAATGCAGCGAATTCACCAAAATTTTATGATTTCGGTAAATAACTTTATTCAATGGGCTGGCATTGCTGCATTGAAATATGCAAAGCAGGATGTTGAAACCATGCGTCAAACATACAATACCCGGCGCCAATATATGATTGAGCGGTTACAAGCAATGGGATTTATAATTCATGTGGAACCAACAGGGGCATTCTATGTATTTGCTGATGCACGAGCATTCTGCAGTGATTCATACAAGGAGGCGTTCAATATAATAGAAAAAGTTAAAGTGGGAGTAACTCCTGGTATTGATTTTGGCAGTGCTGGTCAGGGTTTTTTAAGATTTTCATATGCAACATCGCTGGAAAACATCGAAGAAGGCCTTAATAGAATAGAAAAGTATTTAAAGGATAAATAAAATATGATCAATATTGATATTACTTTAATTTTCTATATACATCTTTTCGGTGACGGATGTAGTAAATTGTTATAATCTTATTTGCTTCATCAATTTGATATATGATACGATAATCACCAACTCGTAATCTATATGTTGATTCTGTTCCAATAAGTTTTGTACTGTTTTGTGGAAATGGATTATTTTTTAAGTTTTCAACTTTATTTATAATTCTCTTAATGATTTTATAATTTATGAAAGATAGATCTTTCTCAGCTGATTTTTTAAAAACAATAGTGTACACAAGATTACTTCAACCGGCTTTTTATTGTATCAAAATCTATATTTTTTTCATTTTTTCTTTCAGCAATTATTCGTAAATCGTGTAAATCTTCTAATAATTTTTCATATTCATCTAAAGGTAAAATTACAGCATTTTTTTTACCCTTTGTATCAATGATGTATTGATGTTTTTTTATTGTTTTCATATTGGAAACCTTATGTAAATCTTTAAGCTAAGTATAGCAAATACTATATGTGCTGTAAATAAAATATTTAAACAAACAGCTTAACAAGTTCTTTTATTTCTGCTTTTTTCTCCATGACATTGCGGGCAAGTTTTATGATATTCATATCGCCAATGACAATTGCTGCAACAGGATCAACATCATTATATAAAAATTTTACATATATACTATCGGTTTTATGAACTACGGATTTGGTGCCTTCTTTATTAAAATCACCCGCTGAGTACAGGTCAATGCCCGTTATT